>CAJWCX010000103.1 GCA_913031405.1 uncultured Flavobacteriales bacterium
ATATATATATGCATCATAAGATAAATCGGGGACATAGTATGAGTACAATCCTTCAAGTGAAGTTGCTTCAGGAGATAGATGATCCATCACGATTCTCCCATACTTTTCTTCAAACCGCATTGTCATTTGTGCTCTCTCGGCGTATTCAAAAATAATTCGATTAGAAATTTTATTATTGTTATTCAAAACTGGGCTTCCAAAACCTATTGATTTTTTGGAAATCGTCAGCACATCAATGATTTTAAAATTACTTCCTGTTGTGCCTCCGTCCCAACCGAGAAGAAGGTATTCTGTTTTTCTCGATCTTTGAAAAGGGATGATTTTATAGTAGAGTGCACCATACCACTCATCAGCACTTAATTTAGATGTTGGTTTTGGCTCATAAGGATCAAGGGCATCTGTCAAAGAATAAATGCTTACTTTTTTGTTGCGCTTTACAAGAACAAATCCCCCATAAGAATAAGAAAAATCAGGGTATTCAATGTTCCAGTTAATGATTCTTATTTTTTTGTCCGGGCTATCAATAATGGCAACAGTTTCGAGATGTTTGAATTCATAATCGAAAGCCCCTTCTTGGTTTAAAAAAACTTTCATTTTGGCAGAGAAATTTTCACTTGCAATATCCATTCCATTCGAGGTGAATTCGGATCTAAAAGCCAATAGTTCTTGGTTAAGCTTAATTTCTTCCTGTTCTAAATCAAATTGAGCAGATGCACAAAATGTGAAATAGGTTAGGAAAGCAACGATATGAATGGGCCTAAACATTACTAACTTTAACGATAATATTGTCATTGAGTTACAGCTTAAAGTTGTTTCAGCTTGTCAATAGTTTGAGAGGGCGAATCGGAATTAAAAACAAAGCTACCAGCAACCAAGGCGTTAGCCCCGGCTCCAGCAAGTTGTTTTCCTGTTTCAAGATTTACTCCACCGTCAACTTCAATAATTATATCTAGACCTTTATTATCAATTATTGATTTTATTTTTTGTACTTTTTCGACACTTGCTTGAATAAATTTTTGCCCTCCAAAACCAGGATTTACGGACATAATAAGAACAAGATCCAACTCAGGTAAAATTTCATCAAGAACATGAATTGGAGTGTGTGGGTTTAAGGCGACACCCGCTTTCATACCTTTGTTTTTTATTTGTTGAATGGTTCTATGAAGGTGTGTGCATGTTTCAAAGTGAACTGTTAAAATTTGAGCACCACATTTGGCAAATTCATCGATGTAAGCATCAGGGTTTGAAATCATAAGGTGCACATCTAATACTTTATCTGTGTATTTGCTAACAGCTTTTAAAATAGGGAAACCAAATGAAATATTCGGTACAAAGTTGCCGTCCATTACATCAATATGAAGCCAGTCGGCATGAGAATCATGAAGCATTTTGGTTTCTTTTTCAATGTTGCCGAAGTCACAGGACAGAATAGATGGGGATACAATCATTTGATTTTTTTTTCAAATTTAAAATTTTTAAATAATAAAGGCTCTACATCTAACAAGAAGCCTGCAAAGAATATTTACTTTTGGTAATGTATGGCTATTGGAATAACAGAAATCATTGTGATATTAACGTGTTTGATATCCTGGCAGGCTATAAATAATCTAGATTTAAGAGATCAGTTTCTTTTTGTTCCATACGCGGTCAAACATAATAATGAATTCTATCGTATTCTTTCCCATGTGTTAGTTCATGCCGATTTTTCTCATTTGGTTTTTAATATGATTTCTCTTTTTTATCTGGGAGGATATTTGGAGGCAGAATTGATAAATACCTATGAAAGTGTTGGGATATACTATTATATTATCCTTTACATTTCAGGAGGTGTTGCCGCGACTGTCTTTCCCTATTTTAAAAACTCGGATAATCCAATGTATCGCTCTCTAGGCGCCTCCGGCGCTGTTTCTGCTGTGATTTTTGCAACGATTTTGTGGGAGCCTCAACTCGAGCTTATGTTGATGTTCATTCCTATCCCCATAAAGGCCTATGTTTTAGGCCCCATTTATTTAGCTATCGAATATTATTCAATGAGAAAAGGTGCTTCTGGAATAGCTCATGATGCACATCTCGGGGGTGCTTTATTTGGAATTTTATTTGTATTATTGATTGATGCCAACAAAGGCATTGAGTTTCTGAATATATTTCAGTGATTATGGGAGTATGTTACATCAATAATAATGGTACTATTTTGCCTGACTCGTCACCAACGATCATGCCCAAGAATCGTTCTTATATGTATGGTGATGGTGTTTTTGAAACCATTCGAATTATGAATGGTAGTCCGATTAACATTGAAAATCATATTTCAAGATTGCTAAAAGGCGCCGAGGTTTTGGGTATTCAAACTCCTGAGTTTTATACCGCTTCTTTTTTTCAAGAACGAATCTTGGAGCTTTTAAAGAAATCGGGTATAACAAAAGGTGGAAGATGTCGCTTGTCTGTTGATCGAGAGGTGGGGGGTACCTATCTGCCGAAATCGAATGACAGTAATTTTTATATCGAGGTTGAAGAATATGGTGCAAATTATTTCGAGTTAAATGCCAAGGGTCTAGAGATTGATATTTATTCTGATATTAAGCTACATAAAAACTTTTTGTCCAATTATAAAACAAAGTCTTGTTTGGGTTATGTGATGGCTGCGCTTAACGCCAAAGAAAGGAATCTCGACGATTTATTTCTAAGCGATGTTAAAGGAAATATTCTTGAAACATCATCTAGTAATATTTTTGTAGTGAGCAATGGAGTTTTGTATACGCCGGGACTTGACGAGGGCTGTCTTGCAGGAACCATGCGTATGCAGATCATTAATCTTGCTTTAAAATGTGGTATGAAAGTTTATGAATGTTCCATTTTACCCCAAAACCTTCTAGCAGCAGACGAGGTCTTTATTACCAATGCGGTTCGAGGGATTAATTGGATTGGGTCATATAGGACTAAAAAGTTCTCAAATACGATGGCCCGTAAGCTTATTATTTCTTTAAATGAATTTTGGAGAAATAAACTCGATAATTGATATTTTCTCATTTTCAACGACTTATCGTTCATAATTACAGTACCCACAAGTCACGTGGGTCTTTGATAATGTTATATTTGTTTTGAATCAAATTTCAAATTTTTTAGATGGCTGAAAATCAATACACAGAAGACAATATTCGCTCCCTAGACTGGAAAGAACACATTAGACTTCGGCCAGGTATGTATATAGGAAAGCTAGGAGATGGTTCTTCCGCTGATGATGGAATTTATGTTTTAATCAAGGAGGTGATAGACAATTGTATTGATGAGTTTGTGATGGGGAATGGGAAAAAAATCGAGGTCACCGTTAAAGATGGCCTTGTGGTTATTCGTGACTACGGTAGGGGAATTCCTTTAGGAAAGGTGGTCGATGTTGTTTCTAAAATGAATACTGGCGGAAAGTATGATTCGAAGGCTTTTAAAAAGTCTGTAGGTCTCAATGGAGTGGGTACTAAGGCAGTGAATGCTTTGTCTTCTCATTTTTCTGTTTATTCAGTAAGAGAAGGTAAATGTAAAAAGGCATTCTTTGAGAGGGGGGTGTTGATCGAAGAGACAAAGCTAGAAAAGACAGATGAGGAGAATGGTACTCATGTAGAGTTTTATCCAGACAATACTGTATTTAAAAAATACGCCTTTAAGACTCATTACATTGAAAAAATGATTTGGAATTATTGTTATCTGAATCGTGGTTTAGCCATCTATTTTAATGGCAAGAAATTTCAGTCCAAAAATGGTCTAAAAGACTTACTAGACGATAACATGGATGGTGATCCTTTATATCCTGTCATTCATCTAGAGGGAAAAGATATTGAAGTGGCATTCACTCATGGAAGAACCTATGGTGAAGATTATTATTCTTTTGTAAATGGTCAACATACAACTCAGGGCGGAACACATCAAAGTGCATTTCGAGAATCTGTAGCTAAAGTAATCAAGGATTTTTTTAGTAAGAATTATGAATCCTCAGATATTCGCCAATCCATTGTTGCCGCGGTTGCTGTAAAAGTCATGGAACCTGTTTTTGAATCTCAGACAAAAACAAAATTAGGGTCATTAGAAATTGAACCTGGAGGTAAATCTATGCGTGCTTTTATTAACGATTTTTTAAAAGACAAGCTCGATAATTTTTTACACAAAAATCCAGAGATAGCTCAAACAATAGAGAATAAAATAAAGCAATCTGAAAAGGAACGTAAAGATTTAGCAGGAATCCGAAAAATTGCAAGAGAACGATCTAAAAAGGCCAATCTGCATAACAAGAAGTTACGAGATTGTAGGATCCATCTAACTGACCAAAAGAATGATAGAAGGGAAGAAACCACACTATTTATTACTGAGGGGGATTCTGCAAGTGGTTCCATTACGAAGTCCAGAGATGTTGGTACACAAGCTGTGTTTTCCTTGAGGGGAAAGCCATTGAATTGCTATGGCTTAACTAAAAAGGTCGTATATGAAAATGAAGAATTCAATCTCATACAAGCAGCTTTAGATATTGAAGATGATTTGGAAAACCTTCGATATAATAAAGTTGTTATAGCAACTGACGCCGACGTAGATGGCATGCATATTAGAATGTTGCTATTAACTTTCTTTCTTCAGTTTTTTCCTGATTTGGTTAAGAAAAATCATGTTTATGTTCTCCAAACACCGTTGTTTAGGGTTCGAAACAAAAAGAAAACCATTTATTGTTATTCTGATGATGAAAGGATTTCAGCGATTGAAGAAATTGGTAGAGGTGCAGAAATTACCCGATTTAAAGGTTTGGGAGAGATTTCTCCAGACGAATTCGTTCATTTTATTGGTGGAGAAATGAGATTAGAGCCTGTGATACTCTCCCATGACGCATCGATAGATTCCATACTTTCTTATTTTATGGGTAAAAATACTCAGCAGAGGCAGGAATTTATTATTGATAACTTGAGGGTTGAAAAAGACCATGCAGAGGCTATGAATTCAGATGAAAAGGATGAAGAGACAAATATTCAAATAGATATAGCATCGTAAATTATGTCAGAGGATTTAGACGACAAGCAAATACCTGAAGAAGGACACAATCCCTTCGAAAATAAAAAACTAGACGATAGCGTTGTTCCAGTAAGCGGCTTGTATAAGAGCTGGTTCTTAGACTATGCCAGCTATGTAATACTTGAAAGAGCCGTTCCCAGTTTATTTGATGGATTAAAACCTGTTCAAAGACGAATACTTCATTCCATGAAAGAAATGGAAGACGGAAGATATAATAAGGTGGCTAATATTATCGGAAATACAATGAAGTATCATCCTCATGGAGATGCCTCTATTGGAGATGCCTTAGTACAGATTGGCCAAAAAGACCTTATGATTGATTGTCAAGGGAACTGGGGCAATACTTTGACTGGTGATGGAGCAGCTGCTCCAAGATATATTGAGGTTCGTTTAAGCAAATTTGCTTTAGATG
>CAJWCX010000104.1 GCA_913031405.1 uncultured Flavobacteriales bacterium
TTTTCCTGTGTTGATTAAATCTTGAATGAGTTGCGTATGGTGCAAGACTTCATAGTTCCCACCCAATTCAGGATATTCATTTTTTAAAGTATTAAAACAGTGCGGGCAAGCGGTTACAATTTTCCTTACTTCATATCCATTTAGTACCTGAATATTCATCATGGCCTGCATTTGAAAAGTGAATTCATTCCCCGCTCGTTTCGCCGGATCACCAGAGCAACTTTCTTCGGTTCCAAGAACAGCAAACGAAACTTTACAACCATTCAAAATCTTCACCACGGCCTTTGTGATTTTTTTTGCCCGATCATCAAAACTTCCGGAACACCCTACCCAAAATAGAATGTCAGGGGTTTCGCCCTTCGCGAGCATTTCCGCCATAGTTGGTACATGAAGATTCATTATCTACTTCTTAAAAACTTGAATATTTGCACTTTGTTCAATTAAATTTGTGAATTTGCCTTCATAACGTGTTGCACGAACGATGTGATTGTCAATCCAATGATAATTTCCTCCACGTGGCTTATTCATTAGAAGTCCATGGTATTTGAATCCATTAGAGTCCAACCATTTTTCTGTGACGATTCTATGCTCCTCTATACGAGAAGTGAAAAAAGTAATTATATGGCCTTCATCATACCAACCGTTGATGGTCTCTAATGCATCATCAAATAAGTTCGCATCCACCATTCGCTCGGGTTGCTCATTGGGTATATCATCACATATTGTTCCATCAATGTCAATGAGGTAATTTTTTATTTCGTCCGGAAGTATGGGAGAGATATGTTCTCCGTCCTCAACGATATCAATCAGTTTTATTTCTTTGTTTTCATTCTTCATTTGCCCAATTTAATCTGTCATTTTGTGAAAATTGCCAAGGTGCTCCATTGTTTTCAATATTTGTTAGCATTCCTGTCAATTCGCTTGGTACTTTTGATTCTTCCATGACCAAATATCTTCTAAGATCTATGATTATGGATAATGGGTCAATATTTACTGGGCATTCATCTACACATGCATTACACGAAGTACATGCCCATAATTCTTCCTCACTGATGTAATCTCCCAACAATGATTTTCCATCTTCAAACTCTTTACCGTTTTTTCTTTTTGCTTCACCTATTTCAACCATACGGTCTCTTGTAGACATCATTATTTTTCGAGGTGATAATAGTTTACCTGTTAGATTGGCAGGACAGGATGAGGTACACCTCCCACATTCTGTACATGTGTATGCATCCATTAGATTTTTCCATGTCAAATCACTAACGTCTTTTGCTCCAAAACTTGAAGGTGGTGGGGCATCGGCTGCTGGTGCTGCATAGGGATCGGCGGTAGGGTCCATCATCAGTTTGACCTCTGCTGTAACGCTTTCCATATTGTCAAATTTACCCTTCTTTTCGAGGTTGGAATAGTAAGTATTTGGGAAGGCTAGCAAGATATGAAAGTGCTTGGAGTAGGGGAGATAGTTCAGAAATCCTAATACCATAATGAGATGTCCCCACCAACCAATACGTTCAGCGATAAGAAGACCATCTGTGCTCATTCCGTCAAAGAAAAGAGGCCCAATTAAACAAGAGACAGAAAATCCAAAGGAGCCGGACGAGCCATGGAAGGCATGGGATTCTCCTCTATTATAAAGGACCTCATCTGTACCGTTCATGGTGAATATACAAACTAGTAATACCAACTCAAAAATTAGGATTAGGTTGGCATCTTGGGTTGGCCATCCAATCATTTCTTTCATTTTTAATCTTGGAAGTTTCAGGAGGTTTCTTCGGGCAAGAAATGCAATAGTCGATACAAAAGCTAGGACCGATAAAATCTCTATAAAACTTATGGCGAAGGTATAAAATCCACCAAGTGATTCTGAAAACATTCGATGTTCTCCGAGAATACCATCTGCGAATATTTCAAGCAATTCTACTTGTGTGATGACAAAGGCAAAGTAAAGGCAAAAATGAAGAATAGCAGGAACTGGCCTGCTGAACATTTTCTTTTGTCCGAATGCCACAAGAATCATTGTTTTGATTCTTTCTTTTCTATTTCCCGAGCGATCAACATCTTTACCCAAACCAATGTTGTAACGAATTTTCCAAATGTTGTAGCTGAAAAACCCAATTCCTGCCGCGGAAATTATGATAAAAAGTATGATACTTAAAAACATATTATAACTCTGATGCTCACATCAATTATTATATTCAAATCAAAGATACGCAATCTAATTTTATTATGCATGCATAATATAAATAAATTTTATACTCAAAAAAAAATTACTCACATGTAAGCAAATTATTTGCACTTTAATTATTGGGTTTAGAGTGAAAAATACTAATCTTGGATGGTATCCAATATAAGTCTTAATTTCTTTTCCTCTCTCGGCGTTAATGAAGCACCTTTGGTTTTTGATCCCATTAATGAGAAATGAATGTAGCGTTCTGGGTGAAGTTTGAGATCAGCGACTAAATCTTGCAACTTTTTGTTGCTTTCCACAAGTTCATTATACAAAGCATCATCATAGATTAGTCTATTAATGGATCCTGTTCCGTTTTCAAGTTCACCTAGAATGGTGTTCAATTTATTAATGGTGCTATCGGCGTTCGAAATTATTGATTTAAATTCGATGGAAACCAGGTCATCTGATATTTTTTTAGTATTTCCTATGATCTGTGATACATGATTATTGCTTTTTTTAAGGTTAGCCGTAATGTTTTCTACATTAGACATGATTCGAGCAAATTGCACTTTTTCATCCGCGACAAAAGCACTTATTTCCTCTGCGGCATCTCCAAGTTTATTAATTGTCATCTTAACTCTACTGAAGCTTCCCTCGATTTCCGATGTTGCTGTAGAATCCCAAAATGCCGACAGAGAGTTAACCATATTGTCAACAGAAATCATCATACTCTGAAGCTTCTGAGTTATTGGATCTGCATACTCTTTCACTTGGTAAGCGATGTCTCGACTTGATTTTATACCAGGTATTTCATCACCAGGAGCATAGTTGTTTTTATTATTGGGACTTGTTTTGAGAATGAGTCCCTTTGAGAAAAAATCAGGGGATCCAATTTCAACGGTACTTCCACGGGAGATTTTAATGTTTTTATTTTGAATATTGAATGAAACCTTAACCCTCCGGTTAGGAGTGTTTTGAGGGAGTATTTCAATATCAACCACTTTGCCGATAATGACACCATTCAATGTAACGTCAGACGCCACCATTAGTTGATTCGTGTTTTCAAAGTAGGAGTGATAGGTGTCGTCGCCACCAAAAAAACTCGATCCTTTCAGAAAATTGATACCCAAAACCAATATTGTTATAGATATAATGGCAATTACGCCTGCTTTTATTTCTTTTTGAATCTTCAAATCTTAATTTTCTGCTAATTTAACAGCTTTTTCGATACTAATTCGTTCTCCATCTAAGAAAGCGACCACGAATGCGCCATTAAAACCCAATTCTCTCATTTTTGATCGATGTAATTTTGCTGATTGTAGGTCATTACAAAAATGCCCAGCACAATATTTATACAGTCCCCCTTGATAGTATTTATAGATGTCTTTTTGATTTTTAAATCGACTTGAACCTGCCGCTAAATTTTTTGTGGTGCTGATAATCTGTACACGAAAAATAAGTCCATCCTTCTTTTTTATTTCCTCATTTATTTGATCTGACAAATTTGATTTTTCTGTAATAACTTCAATTTCCTTTTCGATAATAACAGGTGAATCTTCTACCTTTTGATTGCTTTCATTTGGAGAGTTGATGTCGGAGTCCGTTCCTTCAATTTTGTTTTTATAATCAATGAAAGCTTGGAACATGGCATTTGCCATTTTGTTTTGACCAGCTTCCTTTCCAATAAAATTCTCTTCGTTTATGTTGGTTAAAAAACCTGTTTCTATCAATACACTGGGCATAGTAGTTCTATATAAAACAACAAAACCCGCTTGCTTAACCCCTCTGTCACGTCTGCCAAGTTTTTTAAATTCTCTTTGTAAGAATTGAGCAAACAATATGGCATGATCAAGAAAAACGGATAATTGAAGTCTTTTTGCAATAATCGCATCCGGAGACAGATTGAATTTTTTGTATTGTGCTCCTCCATCATTTTCGAGCTCTATAATCGAATTTTCCCGAGAAGCTACTTTTTGCTGAGCATCTGTACGATGGAGACCAAGAACATATGTTTCTGTTCCATATGCTGCTGGTGAAGCCGCATTTGCATGTATGCAAATAAATAGATCTGCTTTTGCTTTATTAGCGATATTAGCGCGTTCTGCTAATTCCACAAAAACATCTGTTTCACGAGTATAGATGACTTTCAGTTCAGGATATTTAATCTTGATGAGTTTTCCCAGTTTTAAAGCCATTGATAGGCATACATGTTTTTCTTTAGAGTGTTTTCCATGACATCCTGGATCTTTTCCTCCATGTCCTGCATCAATGACAATGGTTTGAACGGAGTTTTGACCCCAATATCCATTTGTTTTAAATGCAAAAACGAGAACCAAAACAATTAAAAGAGATATTCTTCCGTTTATCCAATACATTGTGAAAATTGGTAGCTTTGTCTTTACGTTTTGCATACAAACAAATTTAGTTCACTCCTATTGAGCAAACTTCATTCCATACGATATTTTATACCCTTTGTTTTGTTAATAATACAAAATCCGTTTGCTGTTACCGGTCAAGTTGGTGGAGGAGATACCTTGTACCTTAATGATTCAGATATGACGGATATTATAAATTATTCGGCAAGAGATTCCATTTATAGTGATGTAAAAAGAAAAATGGTGTTTTTGTATGGTGGTGCTAAAGTTAATATGGCCGATATTATTTTGACTGCTGGATTTATTCAAATTGATATTGAAAAAAATGAATTGAGTGCAAAATACAGCATAGATTCTGCAGGAAAACGCATCGAATTCCCGGAGTTTAAGGATGGAAATGAGGAGATGATTTGTGAAGAGATGCGATACAATACAAAGACTAAAAAGGGTTTCATTAAGGAGCTACGATTGAAACAGGATGAATTCTATTTTAATATGAAAACAGCCAAAAAACATCCTAGCGATGAGATTCATCTTTTAATAGGGAAGCTGACAACCTGCGATCAAGAGCACCCTCATTATCATTTTCAGCTGTCGAAAGGGGTCATTGTACCAGATGAAAGAATCGTTGCAGGACCAATGAATTTATGGATCAATGGGATTCCCACTCCTTTAGGCCTTCCTTTTGCCTTGATACCCAATCAAAAAGAACGAACTCATGGATTGTTATTTCCCGAACTAGTGCCATCTTCGGTTTATGGCTTTGGTTTTCAAAATCTTGGTTACTATTTTCCTATCAACGATCGTCTTCAAGTTTCTGCATACACCAATCTCTATAGCAGAGGTAGCTGGGGGCTCAGAGGGGATTTAGATTATGCCAAAAGATACGCATTCACA
>CAJWCX010000105.1 GCA_913031405.1 uncultured Flavobacteriales bacterium
CGGATGGTGCGATGAAATCGTAAATATCATCGTGAAAAAAGGCTCAGAAAGCTTATTGATTTCAACCACAGACCAAGGCATAAAATAATGATCTGGAATTCCCCAATGTCCATCATAATGACTGGAGACTGGATATTCACTTCGACCAAAGTAGCGATCAAAACCAGCAGCCGCAGTGAAAGCATCAAAGCGCATAGAACCGTTAGTAGCGCCATGAAAAAAGGCTGAAGAATACCCTCTCTTTTTGAGTATTGAGGGAAGACTTTGAAATTGGTTCATACCATAAGAAGACAAAATAAAAGATTCATTCATCCATGACGGAATTGACGCTACCACTGAAGGTAAACCGTCCATTGAGGTTCTGGAATTGGCGACTCCATATTCAAAATACATACTCTCCTTGAGAATAGAATCAAGAAATGGTGTGTAACTCTCAGGATTATTTGGCCCCACATACATGGAACCATAGCTCTCAAAAAGAACAAAAACTACATTGGTTTTATCAGGTAAAAAACCAGATGGATTCGACCTCTGAAAAGGATTAAACAGAGCATTAAGATTCTCTTTTTTAAAATAGGTCTTTCTCTCTAGTCCTTCCGAGTCATAGGTTTTTAATATAGTGAATGCCGAATTCAAAACAGCCGGTGAATTTTGCAGAGAACAATAATTAGTCGCCTCTAACACCCCAACTGGCCTCAACTGAAACCCACCTCTTCCTATTACCAAAAACAAGCCAGCTGTTAAAACAAATTTTGACCATGACCTCCAATCTTTTGGATCACTATATTCCTGTTTTAATTTAAAAAAGAAATAAAAAACAATTAATAAGGTTAAAATAAAAACAAGAATGAGCCACCAAAATTCGGAGATAAAGTCCCCTGCTAAAACCGAAGCCTCATTTTCAGAAATAATAAATTTAAAGTAATCATAACTGATCCTTTTTCTTGCAAAGGAAAAATATGCAATATCCCAACTATTAAAGAAAAAGATTACGATTACTGGTGGGACAAATAAAACCCAATCTAAAATCCTCCGATATTTGTTTATAATTTGAGGTAATGGAATCGTACTAAATATAATAAATGGAAAAAGAAATAAGGAAATCGTAATGAGATCAAACCAACAACCAACAAGGTATTCATAAAGGCCAAAATCAGGAAAAAAAACTTTGTTTTGGATTAAAAAACAAAATCTATAAATCAACAGAAAAAACCAAATCAAGCCCAGCTGAAAACTCAAAACCATAAAGGATTGCCGGAACCATTTAATCTTCATAATACGTTTAATAGCGAAGAAGTCTGTCAACAGTTTCGGTAAGCCTTGCCTTTGGAAGAAAAATAGACTCAATATTTTCGGCGAACGGAACTGGAGAATTCAACGAAGCTACACGCATAACAGGTGCATCAAGGTGTTCAAAGCAATGTTCATTAATTAAAGCGGAAATTTCACCCCCGATTCCACCAGCGAGACAATCTTCATGCAGGACAATGACCTTTCCGGATTTCTTAACCGCGTCATAAATAGCTTCTTTATCTAATGGAATAAGTGTCCTTAAATCAATAATTTCAGCACTTACACCTTCTCTGTTTTTCATTTCGTCAATAGCCCAATGAACACCTAGGCCATATGTTATAATCGTAAGGTCATTTCCCGTAGAGACCGAAACCGCTTTTCCTATCTCCGTTGTATAATAAGCCTCAGGCACCTCCATTTTCATACTCCTGTAAAGATATTTATGCTCAAAATACAATACCGGATTAGGATCTTCAATCGAGGCGTTAAGCAAACCCTTGGCATCTAATGGATTCGAAGGATAGACAATTTTTAATCCTGGCGTATGGAAGAACCAAGCCTCATTACTCTGGGAATGAAAAGGGCCAGCTCCGGTTCCTGCTCCAGTTGGCATTCTGACAACAACATCAGCATTTTGACCCCATCGCCAATATATCTTAGCTAGATTATTCACTATTTGATTGAAACCACAAGTTACAAAGTCAGCAAATTGCATCTCCACCATGGCTTTCATCCCATTAATAGACAAGCCTAAGCCTGCACCAACAATAGCGGATTCACACAATGGCGTATTACGAACCCTATCTTTCCCAAAAACATCAACAAGGCCCTCAGTTACTTTGAAAGCACCACCATATTCTGCAATATCTTGCCCCATAAGAACCAATTCCGGATATTTTTCCATGGACTGTAATAGAGCATCATGAATGGCATCAATAAATCTCATTTCTTTAGAATCCCCATTTGCTGAAACCACTTGTTGTTCATAAGCTAAAAAGACATCTTCTTCTTCTTTTTCTTCACTAGATACTATCGGCTCCTCTTTATGGGCAATATCAAATGAAGATTGAATCAATTTTCTAAATTGATTTTTGACCGTATGCTCCTTTTCATCAGATAGAAATCCATTCTCCTTGAGAAACAATTCATAATTCAAAACAGGATCTTTTTCTCCCCATAATTCTTGTACACCCTCGGGATAATATTTCGTGCCAGATGATTCTTCATGACCTCGAACACGATATGTCATGGCTTCGATAATAAATGGCCTCGGGTTTTTACGGATTTCATTGTTGATGTTCTGAACCGTGCGAACAACTTCTAACACATTGTTTCCATCAACGCGTATGGCCTCTATACCGTAACCCACTCCTTTGTCTATGAACTTCTCACATTTATATTGCTCCTCCGAAGGGGTTGACAAACCCCAGCTATTATTCTCAATCACAAAAATGACTGGTAAATCCCATACAGCTGCTACATTGAGTGATTCATGAAAATCTCCTTCGGATGCACCACCATCTCCGGTAAAAACAATAGTAGATTTTTGTAAATCCTTTATTTTATTTCCCAAGGCTATCCCATCCGCAATACCCAATTGAGGTCCCAAGTGAGAAATCATTCCAACAATATTATGATCCTGTGTTCCGAAATGAAAAGATCGATCTCGACCATTAGTATAACCAGATGCCTTACCCTGAAACTGAGCGAACAAACGTTCGAGAGGAACTTTTCTTGTCGTAAAAACACCAAGGTTTCTATGCATTGGTAAAATATATTCATCTTCATTCATGCTGAACGCACATCCGACAGAAATCCCTTCTTGTCCCCATCCAGAGAACCATTTGGAAATTTTACCTTGACGCAAAAAAACAAGCATCTTCTCTTCTACCATTCTCGGCAGTAATAGAGCTTCATATATGTCCAATAAATCTTGCTTTTCGAAACCTTTGGTATCGAAATCAATTGATCTTTTTTCTAATGTTTTCATGAAATATATGAGGTGCTTATACCTTCATGCCTTTTACAACACGTTCTTTTCTCTTATTACTTTGCAATCGTTTCTTAGAAACTCGAATGTAAGCTGATCGTGCTGCACCGCGCATCATATCGACTTTGTAAGTCTTACCTCCGTATTGAACCTTTGGACCTCCATTTGCCTTCCAATTGGCAACAAAATAATGACGATCTTTTAGGTGATTACCTTTCGACATGAATTGAAGAAATTTTTGATCCCCCGTTTCAAACCGCACCCTGAGTTCTCCGTTAGGCCCGTAGCCTTCAAAAATGCATTTGGTATTGGCAGGAATAATTAATGATTCAGATTCACTCGTTGAGCTCGATATTAAAGTACCGCTCTGATCAGTTGAAGTTTCACTTGAAGATTCAGCAATCTGATTAAGTATAATTGTTGAAGATGTAAAAAACTGGACTTTCCTCATTTTTTCTTCTGATTTCAAACCGAATTCCTCATTTACTTGCCTTGTGTAAGGAACTTTAACTGCACATGAGAGGAAAACAAAACTCAAAACTGCGATTACAAAAATATTTTTCATACCACTTTTTATTTGCAAATTTAAATTTTTTAATCAATCAAACATTAAAGGGGTTTAATTATCTTTAATTCCAAAAAAGAATGATAAATTCTTATTTCCCATATCTCTTTATCTTATCTATCTTTCTATTCTCGTGTTCCAAAAACCAGGAATCAAAATTCATCAAATATTCAGAAATTGGGGATACTAAAATTAAAGACAAAAACAAGAACAAACAAGACTCCACAGGGAATTACGAAATGGACATAACTTTAAATACCAAATATCTTGAGCTCGACATAGATACAATTATCAAAATTAAAGAACCTGAATTTATGGATCGTTTCAAAAATTATAAAGCTGAAAAATTCTTGCTTTTAAGAAACAAAGATTCCATCTATTTCAAAACTTGGTATTACGACGACTCGTCTTCTGCACTCAATGCGTTCTACAATCTTTTGGATTGCTTTGGTAAAAACTGTATTCCAATTGAGCTTTATTCTAACACATACAGAGACCAACATTATCATCTGATTTTCATTTCGGACCACGCTATCTTTTGGATAAAAGCAAATGAAAACCAAAAAATAAATATCTGGGAACATTTTGTCAAAGAAGAATTCTCGATAAGAGAATATCGTTATGTCACCGAACAGAAATCAAATGAAAATATCAACTGGCTCGAACAAAACTTTCGAACTAACACTTTGAATTACATAAATCTAGAATGATGAAGTTAATGAATAGAGGGTATATCGCGGTAAATCCGAAAAGAGAATTTATGGTGGAAACGAATAAATCAATGGGGTACAAAATCCCTGTTCCACAGCGACCAGAGGCATCGATATATCTGATCGAGGAAGACTTTATCGATGATGAAATTACTTTAAAGAAACATATCAAGAAAATCATAGCATCTGAACTGAAACAAATGGATCCTGAGAGTCACAAGAAGGCACCGGAAATTAATACCAAAAATTTTCATGAATATTTCGAAGTTTCTATGGGGAGTTTTGTTTTTGATTTAAATGACCAACCGTTAATTGGGATCAAAGACGATTAATTAGGTTGGCATTCAAATACGAGGCATCATGAGTCACCTCTTTGTCAATCCATTCGGGCAACTCAATCTTTTCATCCTCAGCATGCAACTCAATCTCAGCCAATACAAGACCTGTTAGTATTCCACCAAACACATCCACTTCCCAAAGTTTAGAATTGTAAATAATTTGATAACGCTCCTTATTCAGGACTTTCAAATCAAAGGTTTGTATAATGTCTTCGGCTTCATTCTTCGGGATTTCATATTCAAATTCCTTCCTAGTAATACCTGTCGCTGCATTTTTTATAGTCAAAAAAGCTCTATCGTTTGAAATCCGAATTCGAACAGACTTGAACTTTTCATTAATAAGATAAGCTTGTATTATTCGAATCGGCTGTATTGTATTTAGCGCATCTATAACAGTATTTTTGACTAAAAACTTTCTCTCTATTTCAAGCATATTGTATTACTGTTTTTTTGCTGATTTAACAGTTTAGTCGTAAATTTGATTTATCTCCTATAAAGCTATGAAATTATTTAAACTATTCTTTTTCCTATTTCCCATTGCGTGTTC
>CAJWCX010000106.1 GCA_913031405.1 uncultured Flavobacteriales bacterium
TGTAGTAAGCCTCTGCTACTTCAAAAAGAATCTGAATTCTAGATTCATTATATTTTTCCTCTCGGTCCATAATGTGCATGGAGTAGACAATGTTAAAGGGGTTACTCAAGTTTTCTTTCATCCTTTTAGCGGCTAAGGCAGAAAGCAGATCTTCGTTGTTTTCAGAATTCAATACCTCTTGATAGGTATTTACATCTGAGGCCCAAGAAACACCGGATACCATTGGTGCTGCTGAAAAACGATCTACCGATGTGTTAAGGTAAATTTCATCTCCTTTATTTAATGTCAATTCTATGCTGTCTTTTTCAGGGGTATTGATTTTCAGTATATAATAGCCTAATCCAGGTATTTTCGTTTTGATCCTGAAGCTATTGTCCTTTTTTATGGTGGTTTTCGCTACATGAACTGTTTTTCCTCTAGCTGCTAATAATGGGGCTTCTAGTGAAATCTCTAAATCCTCTCCATTTTGTACAATACCCTGTATAATGATGTTTTGATCCACATCACTGTCAATAAACAAATCTATTTCTGGAGCATCTCCACATGAAATCAACATCAAACCTAAAATAAAAATGAGGATTTTCATAGTGATAAGGTATTCAGCTTTTCTCTCAACAAAGAGTTCGCAACCTTTGGATCTGCTTTCCCTTTTGAAACACGCATGAGTTGACCCATGAAAAATCCAACGAGCTGTTTCTCCCCCTTTTTGTAGCGCTCTACCTCTGATGGGTTATTTGAAATAACTTCTTGAATAAATCTATCGATATCTCCTTCATTAGAAACTTGAATTATATTCAATTGTTCAGCGATATGCATCACTGAATCCTCAGATGTACACATTGCAGGGAATATTTTCTGAGAAGCTGCTGAACTTGATATTTTACCTTGGTCAATCAAGGTAATTAAATCACTGATTTTTTTTGGTAAAATCGGAAACTCGTCAATTTGAACACCATTTTCATTAAGATAAGATTTAACCGCACCCATAATCCAGTTGGCAGCAGCTTTATAATTATTTGTATGTTCAACGACTTGCTCAAAGTAAAGGGCTATTTCTTTGGTGTCTGTCAAGTTGTTCGCGTCATATGGAGTGAGTTGAAATTCATGTACATACTTATCAAAAAGTTCCCTTGGTAGTGGAGGCATTTCCTCTTTTACCTTTGAAATTTGCTCTTGATCAACATATAAGGGTTGTAAATCGGGCTCTGGGAAATATCTGTAATCGTTTGCCGCTTCTTTTGAGCGCATTGAAATGGTAGTATTCCTAAGGGCATCAAAACCTCTCGTTTCTTGCATCAATTGACCTTCTGATTCCAATACTTCGATTTGTCTATTGATTTCATATTCAATAGCCTTTTGAACATTTCGAATGGAATTCATGTTTTTGACCTCAACTTTAGTTCCTAGCTTTGAATCACCCCTCTTGCGAACAGAAATATTGGCATCACATCTCATAGACCCTTCCTCCATATTCCCATCACAGATCTCAAGGTATCGGACCAATTTACGAACCTCGGTGAGGTACTGGTAGGCCTCTTTAGAGCTTCTCAAGTCAGGATCTGTTACAATTTCTAGTAGGGGCGTACCGGCTCTGTTTAAATCAACAAGGGTGTCATGTACATCGACATCGTGAATGCTTTTTCCGGCATCTTCTTCCATATGAATTCGTGTTATGCCGATTCGAGATTCTTTCCCATCATCCATTGAAATATGGATAAATCCATCCGTACAAATTGGCGTCTTGTCCTGAGTGATTTGATATCCTTTGGGAAGATCCGGATAGAAATAGTTTTTGCGTGCAAAATATTGATGATCCGAAATCTTACAATTCATTGCAATTCCAAGTTTAATAGCATATTCAACGGTAGTTTTGTTCATTACAGGGAGTGTTCCAGGATGCCCCAAGGTAATGGCGCTGATGTTCGTATTAGGAGAAGCTCCGTATTCGTTGGTGTCCGATGAGTAGGCTTTTGATTTAGTCAATAATTGCGCATGGACTTCAAGACCGATGACGGCCTCATATTTTTCTCTAATTTTTTGGTCCATTTTAGATGCGGGCAATTAATTCTTTCATGATTAAAGTCATCTTAGGTTCTTGCTTTGCAGCAACTGCAATGACATCTTGATGACTCACCTTTTGTATTTTTCCAGGAACTCCCAAGTCTGTAATAATGGAAATAGCAAAACACGGTATATTCATATGACGCGCCACAATAACTTCAGGTACAGTGGACATTCCTACAGCATCTGCACCAATATTAAAAACATATCGATATTCTGCGGGTGTCTCTAGGGTTGGTCCAGTCAGTCCAGCATAGCATCCAAAAGAGACTTTTATATTGTTTTCCTTTGCGATATCTGTGGCGATCTGAATCATTCCTGGATCATAAGCTTCACTCATATCAGGAAAACGTGTGCCCAGTTCCTCGATGTTTTTTCCTATCAAGGGGTTTCCAGGGAAAAGATTAATATGGTCATTTTGAATCATGATTTCTCCAATTTCAAAATCAGGATTCACACCGCCAGAGGCATTACTAACAAAGAGGCTCTTAATACCCATTATTTTCATAACGCGCACAGGGAAGGTTACTTCCTGAAGATTATATCCTTCGTAATAGTGAAATCGTCCTTGCATCGCCATAACTTCTTTTCCTCCAAGATGTCCAAAAATCAATTTTCCCGAGTGTCCTTTTACAGTTGATACAGGGAAATTGGGAATGTCTTGATAGGGAATTTCATCAACAATTTTGATTTCATTTACCAATCCGCCTAAACCAGTTCCCAATATTATACCAATAGAGGGTGTTATTGATGTTTTAGATTTGATATAATTCGCAGATTCATTAAACTTCTCCAACATAATTTTTAATTAATGATTTAAACTCTTTTTCATCCTCTACTTCAATTGATATGGTTTGCACATATAAAGGCCATTTACGATCCTTAATGTACTGATCGAATTTTAACATTCGAACACCATCCTTTTCCGTGGTTAGAATAATTGATTTATCATTGGCAAAGTTACCAAATTTTTGATGGATTTCCTCCATATCCTTTTGCGTATACTGATAATGATCTGGATAAGAAAGCACTTCTAATTCATAAAATCTTTCTAAATAACTTCTCAGGGCTTTATTGTCTGCAATTCCAGTAACTAATAGAATCTTTTGTATCACCTCGATTTTTGTACCAAGAGAGGTGAATTTATCATACTTTATCCAGCTAAAGAATACGGGCTTTTGAAAAGGGCTTAGCTTGTTTTCGATTTCTTGTTTTTTGTTTGACGTCATTCCATCAGGACATCTTGTGATTAGTATACAATTCGCTCGTTTTATATTTGATTTGGGCTCCCTTAATCTACCCAAAGGAAGAATGTAGTCATCCACGAACAAATCGTTGTAGGGAGTAGTTACAATGGAAAAATCCACTTTAACAATCCGATGCTGAAAGATGTCGTCGAAGAGCAATATTGCTTCGGAATCTTCAGATCTTGCTTTTTGACTTCCTGTCCATCTGTTCTTTGAGACCAAAACACGAACATTTTCCTTGAACCTTTTTTTATACATTAAGGGTTCATCTCCCACCTCGTTGCTTTCATGCTGTAGTTTTACTTCCATTTCACCTTTGGTGGTTCTTTTATAGCCTCGACTCAATATAAAAACATTCTTTTTATGTTCAATCAACCATTGGGTAAGGTATACAGTAAGGGGAGTTTTTCCTGTGCCGCCCATTGACAAATTGCCTATTCCAATGCTTTTTTTAACATGATGGGTTTTACAAACCTCATAATTATATAGGCCATTTCTACAGGCGATTACAAAAGTGTAAATCCAGGAAAACGGAAGCAAGAGAAATCTCATGCGATTGGTGTTTCCTAATTAAACGTGATAATCCGAATATTCTTGCTCCTCCGCATAATAATATACTCGAACCTGCGCGGTGTCATTCAAGAAATCAATTTTTCCAATTTCAATTCGATTGAGGTTTAAACCAGTCCGTTTCTCAAGGTCTTTTTTCATCTCTTCAGCGCTTTCTGGCTTGATCAAATCGATTCGTTCGTAGGTAATGGTTTTTCGTGTTTCGTGCTTCATTAACCAAATAAATTCAAGGATATAGGTGAGAACGACCATAAAGACATTGATCAGGGCCATTTCTGCGATGCTCAACTTGTTTGAAGCTAAGGCATTCACGACACTCAAACCAATAATCAAGAACAAATAGGTCATTTCCTTAATTTCAATGGCGTCAGTTCGGTATCTTATGATCCCAAAAATGGCAAATAAACCTAGACCCATACCGGTATCGATATCCAATTTTTTTAGACCAAAACAGAGAAAGAAGGTAATCGTACCGATGAGGTAATAGGTGAATAAATAATCCTTTCTTTTTGTTTTTTCGTAATATAAAAAACGGATCAAAATGGTAATAAAGACCATATTTATTGTGAGTCGAAGCAATAACAGATAAAAGTCTTCATCGAACCATTGTATTGTAAATGGTTCTTCCATTTTCTTTTTTAGGATAAAATTGACTAGCATAATATCTTATTTAATTTTAATATTTTCTTTTTAAATCGGTTCGATTTGATGTTCTCTTTTGAATTTAATTCCATCACACCCAAACAGTACTTGCTTACTTTTAGAGGCCGAATTAGCTTATTTTTCATTTTACTGTAAAACGATCCCATTCGATTCACACGTTCCTGCTTGAGCTCGCATATTACAAGATTGTTCATGGTCACTTTTTTATTTTCTTTCAGGTATGAAAGGTTCAAATCGAAGGTCAGTCGTTCGATCTGTGTTTTATGAACAAGTGTGATTCGCACAAAGCTGTTTTCCAAACTTGGAATAAGATGAGAATGGTTGGGGTATAGCTTCGATAGAAAATCTTTTTCTTGTCCTGTAAAATGATTGCTCCAAGATTTTGACATTATTCGTGACTTAACAGTCTGACCTTTCTCTTTTTTTTTGACCTCCAAAAATGACATTCCGTTACTCTTGTATTTTCGAATGCGAATTTTCATCCGATTGGCTTTGCCTCGATGATGGTCTCTGTAGAATGCCATATTCTCATGATCGAAGTAGAGACTTTCGTATTCGGAATATTTCAATTGGTTGATCTCTAGGATACTGTATTCATCCTTCAAGCTTTCGAATACACTTGAAAATTGATGCTCTGACAGTACGAATTTTGTGTCCATTCTTTTCATCAAGCCTACAGCATCCATTTCTGATAAAGAAATAGGGTCAAAAGGGGCTGTAATTTCTTGAATTTCGTTTAATAACATCAGCTCAAATGTAATCTATTTCAAGCTTTAAAAAAAGGTTCTATTTTTATTAATTTTTCAACCCTCTTTTCTCATGG
>CAJWCX010000107.1 GCA_913031405.1 uncultured Flavobacteriales bacterium
TCATATGAAACCAATGGGTCTTTTTGAATATACTTCTTCCCTGATATTCATAGACATGGTATGTCGTTTTGAATTCATCGATTAACTTTAGCCCTTCAACAATACCACATTCTTCTTTAACCTCCCTCAAAGCTGCATCTTTAATCAGCTCTCCTTGATCTATCTTACCCTTTGGTAAATCCCAAAAACCAAGTCTATGAATGAATAATATTGAGTCATCAGAGGTGACAATTCCACCAGCTGCACTGATCACTTCAAAATCGATGAAAATCCTTCTTAAATCATTTAAAGGCTCATTAGATTCGATAATGATTTCGCCATGAGAGGTCATTTCCTCAAAAGATTGAAAATTTGTGATATTAGCCGGCTTTAAATCCAGAAACATCTTTTTTGAAGATTCAATAATATGAATCAGAGATTTTTCACTAAAAACTTTATACTTTTGCCCCATGATTAATGACAAAGATAGGGCCTTGAAAATTGCCGAACTACTTTTAAAGGTGAAAGCAGTTAAATTGCAACCTGATAACCCTTTTACCTGGGCATCCGGAATTCAATCTCCGATTTATTGTGACAACCGAATCACACTTTCACATCCGCAAATCAGAACACATATAAGACAAGTGATGTCAGAGGCCGTCATCGAAAATTTTGGAAAACCAGATGTTGTTGTTGGGGTTGCAACTGGAGCTATTGCTCTAGGTGTTTTGGTGGCTCAAGAACTTGGATTACCTTTCATTTATGTGCGAAGTTCGGCCAAAGGACATGGAAGACAAAACCTCATAGAGGGTGCTTTTGAAAAAGGACAAGAAGCTGTTGTGATTGAAGATCTTATATCTACAGGTGGCAGCAGCCTTAGAGCTGTTGAGGCCTTGCAGGAAGCGGGAATTAGTATAAAGGGCTTAGCTGCTATATTTACATACGGTTTTGAGTCTGCCGAGAACAATTTTAACAAAGCTGAATGTGCTTATGTCACACTCACCGATTATCAGTTATTATTGGAAAAAGCATTATCTTCAAACTATATTGAAAAAAATCAATTGAGTCTCCTTAGAGAATGGAGGCAGGACCCTAAAAACTGGCTAAAACCATGATATTAACTGGAGAAAAAGTAAACGTTAAAACGAGTATAAAGGATATTGAATCTTTTCTGACCGATTCAAAAAATATTGAGCATCTTTTGCCAAAAGATAAGATTTCGAGCTTTCAAGCAGATGAATCATCCTGTTCATTCAAGGTTCAAGGTGGAATTACCATATCACTTGTTCAAGATGGAGTTGATGGTGAAAAAATATTTTTACGTTCTGGAGAGAAATCGCCATTCCCATTTAAGTTAACAATATATTTGAAGCACATCGAAGACGAAATTACCGAGGGTTATATTGAGTTTGATGGTGAAGTAAATGCATTTCTAAAAATGATGGTGGAAAAACCTTTAATGAATCTTTTCAATTACATGTCGCACAAACTAAGTACTCATTTCTCATAAAAACTGAATTTGCTTATTTTGATAGGCCGTTTGTTTCCCCTGGGACTTAATCAGCAGTTGCCCCGAATCGTCTACACCAACAATTTCCCCCTCAAATTTACCTGATTTAACCTTAAAAAACCGTTGCTTATTCAAGCCAAATAAGCATTCTAAATATTTATTCTTCAAATCATTCTTATGTTTAATGCTGAGAAGATATTCGTTTTTTCGAAAGCTAAAAACAAAATCATTAAGTAATTCTTCTAGAGGATATGTAATACCTGTTTGAATCTTCATACTTGTAGCCTTCGAAAGCTCAAAGGAGTTTTGATTCACATTTAACCCAACACCAACAATAGCCTGCTTAAGCTCAGAACCATGGTATTTATTCTCAATTAGAATTCCGGCTATCTTTTTCTCACCAATCATGATGTCATTAGGCCATTTTATAAAAGCACTGATGTCATAAACTCTCAAAAAATCAACTAAACTTATGGACACGATCCAATTGATATAAATCGGTTTTATTTTAGAAAGCTGTTCCGAACACAAAATAATAGAAAAAAGCAGATTCATTTTTGGTTCAGACTGCCAAATTGATCCTTTCTGCCCCCTGCCATTTGACTGATTCTCTGCCATTATTACCGAACCGTGTCCACCAAGACCTTCATTCATCAGTTTGGCAGCAAAGTTGTTGGTTGAGTCAACGTCTGACAAGATGATTTTATGAGAACCTAATAATGAGCTAGAATGTGACATATAATTTCGTTTCAAAATTAAAATTAATCAGTTAGCTTTGCATTATCGTAATATATGATAGAAAAAAATATAAATTCTGATTCCTCAAAGCTTTGCAAAGCCATAGTTGAAGGGATGAAAGACAACAAGGCGAATGATATCGTAGTATTGGATCTCAGGAAACTTGAAAGTGCCGTTTGTGATTATTTTGTGTTGTGCTCAGGAGACTCTACAACCCATGTGGATGGTATTTCAAATGCCACCACAGAGTTTGTTCGTAAATCGATCGATGAAAAACCTTGGAAAGTAGAAGGCAAAACAAATAGTGATTGGATTTTGTTGGATTATATAAATGTTGTTGGTCACGTGTTTTACAAGGAGACCAGAGCATTTTACGATATTGAAGAACTTTGGTCGGATGCTGTTAGAACGAATATCCTTCCATAAAAACTAAATAATGGCAAAGAAAAAGAACAACTTCTCAATATATTGGATTTATGCCCTAATAGGCGTTAGTATCATTGCTTTTCAATTGTATTCGGGACAAACGGAAACTACAAAAGTAGATCAGGACCAATTATTGACAATTGCAGATAGTACATACTCCGCTGTAGATCAAGTGACCATTATAAACCGTGCGAGCCCTGATGCAAGTGCTGAATTTCGACTTACTAAAGACGGCGTCAAAAAAATACTTGATTCGAAAGATGAAGAATTATCTGAAATAAAAGAATTACTCAAAAATTCGGAAGAGAAAGATAAAACCAAAGTTTTATTTGTGATTGAAAATCTGGATCCAAGAATTCTTGCAGAAGATTTGAAAAAGCAAGGTATTCAACCTAAATATGATAAACGAACAGACTATTTTGGAACCATACTCGGATATCTACTTCCTTTTGTCATTATTATTGCCATTTGGATTTTTGTAATGCGAAGAATGTCAGGAGGAGCCGGAGGAGCTGGAGGTCAAATTTTTAACATTGGTAAAAGCAAAGCGAAAGTATATGAAAATGGTAAAACAACAAACGTTAATTTTTCTGATGTAGCAGGACTAGAGGGAGCCAAAGAGGAAATTGTTGAAATTGTGGAATTTCTAAAAAATCCATCAAAATACACGGAACTTGGTGCAAAAATACCGAAAGGAGCATTACTCGTAGGACCCCCAGGAACGGGAAAAACATTATTGGCAAAGGCTGTTGCAGGGGAAGCTAAAGTTCCTTTTTTCTCTCTTTCAGGTTCTGACTTCGTAGAAATGTTTGTTGGTGTTGGTGCTTCACGTGTGCGAGATCTATTCAAACAGGCAAAAGAAAAATCCCCAGCTATTATTTTTATTGATGAAATCGATGCTATTGGTAGAGCCCGAGGAAAAAACAATGGTTTCAATTCAAATGATGAAAGAGAAAATACACTCAACCAACTTTTGACCGAAATGGATGGATTTGGAACCAATTCGGGAGTCATTATCCTTGCTGCAACAAACAGAGCAGACGTCTTAGATGGTGCCCTAATGAGAGCTGGAAGATTTGACAGGCAAATATACGTGGACATGCCTGACCTCAATGAACGAAAAGAGATATTTGATGTGCATTTAAAGCCTCTCAAGCTCGAAAAAGATCTGGATATAGACTTCTTAGCCAAACAAACTCCAGGATTTTCAGGAGCTGATATTGCCAACCTATGTAATGAGGCGGCTCTTATTGCTGCAAGAAACAACAAGAAAAAGGTAGAGAAACAAGATTTCTTGGATGCAGTAGACCGAATTATAGGTGGACTCGAAAAAAAGAATAAAATCATAACACCAAATGAGAAAAAAGCCATTGCCTTTCATGAAGCTGGCCATGCCACAATCTCATGGTTACTAGAACATGCGCACCCCCTCGTAAAAGTGACAATTGTTCCCCGTGGACAATCTTTAGGTGCTGCTTGGTATCTTCCAGATGAAAGAAGCATTACCACTACGGAACAAATCCTTGACGAAATGTGCTCTGCACTTGGAGGGAGAGCCGCCGAGCAACTGATCTTTGGAAAAATAAGTACTGGAGCGCTCAGCGATCTTGAAAAAGTAACCAAACAAGCTTATGCAATGGTTTCCATTTATGGACTGAATGAAAAAATTGGAAACATTTCTTACTTTGACTCCAGAGGACAAGACATGTTTAATAAACCCTACTCGGACGATCGGGCACGTGTTATTGATGAAGAGGTGAGTAAGATGATTGAAGAACAATATGCGAGAGCACTGAACTTACTCAAAGAAAATAAAGAGAAATTAACTCAACTTGCGAACAAGTTACTGTCCAAAGAGGTAATTTTTAAAGAAGATTTAGAGCTTATTTTCGGAAAACGAATTTGGGATGAAGCGATCAATGAAGATTCTAATTCAAAAGAATCACATGAAGAAGTTGAGATATATGAAAGTTCTGAAGCTGATGTAAAAGAAACCCAAAAGGAAGAGTCCGGTGAAGGTGATTTACGCACACCACCCGAATTGAAATCTAAAGATTCTGACAACCCAAAAGAACCTAAAGATGAGTAAAGTTTGTGTTGTATCTACCTCAGACCGTATCTATTTTCAACTTTGCCAATCCATTTTTTCAATGAATGGAATTGCATTTCAAATCAACAGCACTATGGATTCTATGTATAATGCATTTGGGACATTCGAAATATATGTATCTAAAGAAGATGAAGAACGTGCCATGGACCTTTTAGAGAAAAATGAAGACACTGCTGACTCGTAGCATTAGCGGACTGATTTTCGTCGCAATCGTTATCGGGTCTATTCTTTGGAGTGAAAAAGCTGTTCTCATTATTTTTGCTGCAATTTCAGGAATAGGACTATACGAATTTCATCGTCTATTCCAATCTCAAAAGACATTCAACCTTTCCTCATTGATTGCGGCAATGATGGGAATCATCTGTTTTATTTCTTTTATTTACCCCATATATTTCTTACATCAAAGTGTTCAGCATGGCCTTGTTGATTCCGGTGCATTGATTCTAATTCTTCTTGTTTTATACGCACTCTACCAACTTTGGATCGATCGCTCTTCAATTGTTGCCGGTCTATGGCTTCTTTTGTTTGGATTGTGTTATGTGGTTGTCCCTCTTTATGTGGGAGCATTAA
>CAJWCX010000108.1 GCA_913031405.1 uncultured Flavobacteriales bacterium
TTCGGGTTCAGGTTTTCAAAATGGTCCAAATATTCCCGTTGACATCGGTTCCTATGATATTTCATTTAACATTCAAAATGGCGCTTACTTTTTTGAATCAACTGATACTTCCTCCAATAATTCTTATTTCAATTCAACGAATAGGCAGGTGGTACTTCAAGGCTTTTGGTGGGATTATTGGAATGAAAATTACCCAAATGGATGGTCAAATTATCTTACTCAATTGGCTCCAAGACTTAAGAGTATTGGTATCGATGCATTATGGATTCCTCCTTCTATTAAGAATTCGGGAACAAATAGCGTTGGATATGCACCATTTGATCATTATGATTTAGGCGATAAATACCAAAAAGGGTCACTTAAAACTAGAATGGGTGATAAAGATGAATTACTTCGATTGATTGCTGTGCTTAATGCGAATGGTATTGATGTCATACAAGATGTTGTTTTGAATCATATTACGGCGGCTGGTAGTACTAATGGTGCAGGAGGAAGTGATCCGAGTGCAATGGATGATGGGGCAACAAATGGATATAAGAATTTTAGATATTCGTGTTTTGAAACTCCCGCATCGAATTCTTCGGCATTCAACTATTTAAGTAGAAAAGGTCGTTTTTCAAAAAACTGGCAGAATTTTTATCCAAATCCGCAAAATGTTTGTTGTACCAATGAGATCAACTCACCTTTCTGGGGACCTGATATCGCATATGAATCTAACTCTTTCGGTCAAAGCAGTAATGCGACATATAATCCAGTTCAATCAAGTGGATATATGAGGAATGGAATGCGTGAATGGTTGATATGGTATAAAAAGCAGGTAGGTTGGGATGGATTGCGCATAGATGCGGTCAAACATTTTTCCTCGGAAGTCACAGAAGACTTTTTGTGGAATTTGCAAAATAATGCTGATTGGGCTAGTGGTACTGATGAGATGTATGCTGTTGGGGAGTGGGTTGGTGGTTCTTTTGAGCTTGACTCATGGGTAGATGCAGTACAGAACAGGGCTGGTACTTTTGATTTTTCATTAAGAGGCTCGATCTACGGAATGGTTATTGGAAATGGTGATTACGACCTATCTTTAATCCCAGGAAGCCAACAAACGAATCGTAATAGAACAGTTCCTTTTGTGAACAATCACGATACCTTTCGACCTCAAGTAAATGCCTTAGGCAATTATACAGGTTGGAATACGGGATCTGAGCTTGCAGCTCATATTGAGCCAAATGATACAAGAAGTAGTGTGGCTCATGCTATTATTTTAGCGGTGGATGGTTCGCCTCAAATTTTCTTTGAGGATTTGTTTGATATTGGATACAATGGCAACCGATTTTCTCATATGCCTGATAACATTTCTGAATTGCCTATTCGCTCAGATATTGAGAATTTGATTTGGTGTCATCAGCATTTGCATTTCAAGGAAGGTGGTTACATGGTCAGATGGTCGTCACCTGACGCTTTGGTTATTGAACGAGAAAATCAAGCTTTGATTTGTGTGACGGATCAATGGTCACAATGGCAAAATATAAATGGTGTTCAAACTTCTTGGAGTGATGGTACGGTTTTGTATGATTATTCAGGAGCTCATGGAAGTGAAACCATAACAGTATACGGAGGTGGTAAGGTAGATTTTTCTATCCCTCCTTGCGATGGAAGTGCCGTGATGGGCAGAAAGGGTTACTGTGTTTGGGCACCAGAAGGTATTTCAGATAATTATATCAGACCGGAAAAAACAACCACTCAGGAATGGGAAATGTCAAACGATTTGGGAGACCGACACAATTATTCTCTTCTTCAAGGTGGTAAACTTCCAGATTTTTCTGATGATTGTAGGGTAGTGGGTAGGATTTATGCTGAAACTGGAAGTGTTGTGGATTTGATTTTGTACCCTGAATTGGAATCATTAGGAATTAAGCTTTACATACTTGATAGAAATTGTCAGCTTATTGATTCCATTACAGGTCAAGGAATTCTTAATTTCTCTTTTGTTCCATCTTATTCTGGATGGCATACTGTAAGGGTGAGTAACGCTTCTAATGACCAACAGGGGCAAAAATGTTGGATCAAGATGAGTTATTCAGCACCTGAAAGCATTGAGACAATTGAGGATAAATTGAAATGTGCATGTACTCTTAGTGATGCTTCTGTTTCTGATTTCGATTTTAATCATTTTGAATTGTATCCCAATCCAGTTGAAAAAGATTTGAACATTGCATCATTTGAAAAAACGATTAGCTCGTATCGAATATTAGATATGTCAGGAGCAGTAATTCAAGAACAAAATAATTTAAAAATACTCAATTCCCTCGCTATCAATGTTCAAAAACTTGAGTCTGGCATCTATCTATTAGAGCTTAGCTACGAAGATCAGAAGTTTTCAAGAATGTTTATTAAGAAATAGCTTTATCACAGGTGATTATGATTTCACTTCCAGCTCTTGGTTTTATAGAATGATAACAGTTTTGAATTAAAACCTCTTCAAAATGAGTTTTGAAGAGGCGTAGGTATTCATTTTTATTGCCTCCAAATGGAGGTCCTCCTTCAAATTCACGGTCAAATAAGACCCCTATAAGTTTACCTCCATCTTTTAATAATTCGAAACACTTTTCAACGTAGCTTTGTCGCAATTCAGGTGAAATAGCACAGAAAAAAGTTTGCTCTACAATAAGGTCGTATTTCCCCTGATGTTTGAAAAAATCCTCCTGCAATATATGTGACTCTGGGAAGGTTCTATTTCGAAGTCTAAATTCATTGAGTGGCTCTAGGGCAATATCCATAATGAATACGTTACGGAAACCTATGTGATAGAGATAATCTGCTTCATAAGCATTACCACAACCAGGAATCAAGATCTTGAGATTTTTGTTCTCTATTGTTTCAAACAAATGAATCAGAGGGCGTGAGGCCTCTCCTATATCCCAACCTGTTTGCTGTTTTTTATATCTCGAACTCCAGTAGTCCTTATTCATAATCATTCGAAGTTTAATTTAAAATTAAACAAGGTCAAAGCTTTTTTCAATCACAGAATATATTTTTAAAAGCTCTTTATCGGATATCACATACGGTGCAAGGATATAAACAGTATTTCCTAACGGCCTAAGGTAAACTCCTTCCTTCATATAAAAGTCAAAAAGCCGATAACGTAATTTTCCATATCTATCCGTCTCATTATGAAAATCTAAAGCCAAAATAATTCCTTGCTGTCTTGCTTGTTTGACCTTTGGGTGTTCTTTAATTCTATGAATGAATTCTTGATGTTTTTGTGAGATTCTTTTGATGTTGTTTTGAATTTCATTAGACTTCAGTAATTCAATGCTAGCAATTGCTGCTGTACATGAAGTAGGATTCGCTGAGTAGGTATGTCCATGAAAAAAACCTTTTTCCATTTCGGAGCTTAAAAAGGCGTTATAAATGGACTGTGAGCAGCTCGTTATCGCCATAGGAACTAAACCTCCCGTCAACGATTTAGAGAGACAGATGATATCCGGAAGCTCATTCATAAATTCAGAAGCAAAATACCGCCCCGTTTTACCAAAACCAGTCATGACCTCATCAGCAATAGTAATAATATGATTCTTTTTTGCTATTTCAAGCAAGGTGCTTAGGTGCTTAGGTTCATGCATTTTCATTCCTGCAGCGCCTTGAACAAGAGGTTCATAAATGAATGCAGCTACTTCATTGTCGTTGATTATTTTTCTCATTTTCTCTTCGACCTCCGAGAGGTTTGACTCTCTCGGGACAGGTATTCGCTTTACATCAAGGAAATGGTCTTTAAATGGTCCGTTGTATATGGAAAGGCCTGATACGGACATGGCGCCAAATGTATCGCCGTGAAACCCGTCTTCAAAAGCAATGAGTGTATTTTTTTTATTTCCGATGTTGCAATGGTATTGCAGGGCCATTTTTATTGCAATATCTACTGATGTTGAACCGTTATCCGAAAAAAACAATTTGGCTTGGTTATTTGGGAGGATACTCATTAATTCTTTGGCCAGTTTTGTTGCAGGTTCATGCGTGAATCCTGTAAATACAACATGGTCAAGTTTATTCATTTGTTCGGCTACTTTGGAGGTGATGTAGGGGTTGCAATGGCCATACATACAGGTATACCAAGAAGAAATTGCATCAATGTATTCTTTATTGTTGTCGTCGTAAAGCAGGGTTCCTTTTGCTTTTTTAATGAGGATATGATTCGGATAGAGCTGGTGCTGGGTCAGCGGATGCCAAATATGTTTTTTATCATCACTGATACTCATGGTTGGGTTTATTCTATTGAATTTTTTTCACAAAGTTAAGTATCGATTCTTTGTTAAGCAAAGGAAATATAGGGACCCTAAATAGCGTTTTTACACCTGTCATTTTTTGAATGATATTTTCGGTCTCAGGCAATTCGTTTCCGACATATACGACACCAAATATAGGAATGCGATTTTTCTTTAGGTATGAAATTGTGAGTAAGCTGTGATTGATATTTCCGAGATATTCTTTAATCACCAAGACAACCGGGCATTGGAGTTTTAAAATCAAATCACAAATGGTTTCATTATTTTCATTTAATGGCACCATCAATCCACCGGCACCTTCTATAATTAAATTTGGATTTGTTGTGGGAAGTGTGATCTGATCAAGTATTATTTTTTCGTTTTCAATTTTGGCGGCTGCATGAGGGGACAAAGGATTTTCAAGTAGGTGTGATTCCGGGTAAGTTGTAAAGTGTTGATGACTCACTAAGTTGTTTAGTGTCTCGTTATCTGTTCCCATGGCTCTCCCTGTTTGAATAGGTTTCCAATAATCAAATCTTAAATATTCGCAGAGTATTGCTGATACTATTGTTTTTCCTACGTCAGTTCCAATTCCAGTAACAAACAAGGGGGTTTTCGGAGAATCTATACTCATGCTAATCTTGATAGGTATATAGGATTTGTTGGTCTTTTTGTCCAGAAATATTCAGCTTTATCTGGCTACCTGATTTTTTTTCGTAAGCCAATTCACGGAGATCTATGACCAGCTTTCTTTCAATATAGATGCGACAGGTTTCCCCATTTGCATAGTGGATTAATCGAACGTTTCGAATAGGAGGTAGAGACTTGGCGATCATTTCAGAACCAATAAATTCAAATGAGTGTTCTGCACATCCTCCGGAATAACCTATTTTTAGTGTTAATAAATTTCCATCTATTGATGATTTTAATATTTGTACGGAGCTGGATTCAATTTTAGTATCTCCAATTTCAGCCTTTACGTTCATATCGGGATATTCTTTATTGGTAATACCTGTTTGATCTGTCGAGATTTCTGTTTCGACTTTTTCAGACCCTACGTTTTGTTT
>CAJWCX010000109.1 GCA_913031405.1 uncultured Flavobacteriales bacterium
ATCAATAATGTTATTTTTTGGGCTAAGACCATTCGGAACCCCCATGATGTAATCTTCGTTTTCTCTAGAGAGTTTAAAGTTGTTTCCAGCGTCCTCAAAAGGCACATTAAAAAACACGTCGTTTTTACATAATACATCAATGGACATGTCTTCCTTTACCAGAACTGCTAGTGAGTTTAGTATTGCGAGTTCTTCTGCTCCAAGGTCAATATCAAAAGGTGTTCTTTTTGCCCCTGATATAGAAGAGCCTTCTGCAGACCAAACTCCATCTATTATTGTATAATCATAAAATGTATTTGCTCCATAAAAAGCACTTATTGAGCCCAATGAGTACTTCCCTTTTGTTTTTTCAAGAATGGCTTTTTTGGGGTCGATAACAATTTCCTTTCCTTTTTTTATGGTTCCATCGGAAAGAATCTCGTAGGGTATTCTTGAATAGCGCAACTCGGTATCACACTCGTCATAATCCATATCGGAGATTTCTGCATCAGTATTTAAAACGACAGTTAGCTTTCTTTCAAGATTAAAATGAGTGTTATCTATCCAGTTGATGCTTTTCCAGTCAAAGCAACCCTCACACTTTGAAGGACAATCGCATCCCAAAACAAACTCTTCCATCTGTAGGTGTTCTCCCGTTGAAGAGATGGTATGTATTTGAACCGTTTCACAGGGATTACCCATCGAGGCATCTGTTTCTACAATAAACCCCTTTTCAAAGGCTCGTTTGTTGGTGATTTTAAGCACAGCCCTGGTCCTAATGGATTCTTCATCATTGCGGGCGGGGGCCATGATATCACAAAGATTCTGAAGTAATATCGAGTCTGAAGGGAAGGTGAGATTGGGAGTATATTGATCGCTTTCTTTTCCTTGCTTAATTTTTGTTTCTCCCTTGCCCTCATCGCTACAAGAGATGAGCATAATTGAAATTAAGAACGAAAAACAGATAAGGTTTTTTTTCATCATGAGTTATCCTTTTGAACTTAATCCAATAAGATTGGAGCACCTGCTTCTTCGAGTTTTTTTCCAAGTTCTTTAACCTGTTTAATGTAGTTATTGGCTTTAGGTTTCAAGCGCTCAAAAAGTTGTAAAGCCATTTCATAGCTTTGCATATGGAGAATCGTTGGGCCATAAGAACTTGGAGACCAGCCTCCTTTTGCGTTACTCAGTCTATCGTTCAGAGTGAGGAGGTCTTTTTCTCCAATCTCGGCTTTTGATGGACTCCCTCCAATTTCTCTTTTTAGCTTGTTCATCTCATCCCTTAGAGCATACACCTCTTTGGTTAACGAGGCCCTGTCGTCCTTAATATATTTAAGGTTTTTTTCGTAGGCCGCGACTCTTTTATGAGACTTTTTCACCTCATGCTCAAGAGTTTTGATTTCTTTGGTCAGCTGTGTAATAGACTTGTAATAGGCATCGTGCTTATCTGCCATTGGGTTCGTAAGGGTATTCTTGCGAATACGCTCCACTTCAAAAGTTTGTGGCTCAGAAAGGGCAGTAAGCTCACCGTCAATTCTTTTGAACATCGAAACCGTATATGAACCAGGCTTAGCCATTTGATACACATCGTAATAATTGTACTTGTTGTTTGTGTTAGACACTGTGGGCTCGACGGTATTTAGGGACCAATTGACTCGTGAGAACCCTTTTTTCAAGGGCTGTGAAAGCTGGGCAACAGTTTCTCCTAATTTGTCTTTGACGACCAAGATAATTTCTGGTTTTGATTCATCGCGCTCATCATCAAGAGCCGTCCATCCTGGAAAAGGAATATCCTTGTTCTTTTGTTGCATTAAGACCTCTTTAAGAACCTTTATTTCTTTCTTGTCTGAGTCCGTGATTTTCACCAATGTTTTAATGTCTTCATCGATAATGCTCGAAGGTGTTTTGTATCCCTTTTCGGCAAGCTTTTCAAGGAGAGACCGATCCCCATTTTTTGACATCTCACCCCTAAGTCGCTTAGACTTCAAAGATGTGTGGCCTTCTTTTAAGTAATACGAAAATACAGCACCGTAAGGAGGGTTTTTGGCTGTAAAAGTTGCACCCCCACTGCTACCTGACCCTCCATAAACCTGGTTGTACTGCAGGGCTTTTTTCGGCGGAAATAAAACGGCTTCGCTTTCTAAACTTTCGTCATTGATGAGTCTCAAAGGACTGTAGTCGTCTAAGACATAAAAGCTTCTACCAAAAGTGGCAATAACCAAATCATTTTCTCTTTTTTGGATGGCAAGATCCCGTACAGAAATGGTGGGTAGACCAGAAGAAAACTTGTGCCATTTTCCCCCTTGATTCAGGCTTACATAAACACCATATTCTGTTCCCAAAAACAATAAATTGGGATTCACGTGGTCTTGAACAAGACGCCAAACCAGAGTTCCTTCTGGCAGCCCTTCAGCTATGGATATCCAGCTTTCTCCACCGTTAGTGGTTTTAAATAAATAGGGATTGTAATCTCCAAATTTGTGGTTGTCGAGTGCCACATAGGCTATTTTTTCATCGTATAAATCGGCCTTAATATCATTGACAAAAGCGGTCTTTGGGGTATTTGGAAGCTGGTCAACAGTCATTTTTGTCCAGCTTTCTCCTCCATTCTTGGTGTATTGAATAATACCGTCATCTGTCCCTGCATAGAGCACATTCTCATTCACTTTTGATTCGGCTAATGAGGTAATGGTATTGTAGGTTGACATCGCATAAACGTCCCAAGCGTTTTCATAGCTCTGTACCTTTCCCATAATGGGCAACGACATGCGCTCCTCATTTTTTGTAAGATCTTTAGATACGGCGTTCCAGCTGTCGCCCCTGTTTTCAGAACGCCAAACGCGTTGCGAACCAAAGTAGACTCGTTTTGGATTGTGATGACTGACTAAAATGGGAGCATCCCAATTGAATCGTTCGTATGGCTCGTCGATTCCTGCTTGAGGACGAATGTTGACTGCCTCTCCATTGGTACGGTCTACTCTATGAATGTAACCCTGCTGAGACTGTGCGTAAATAATGTCGGGATTTCCCGGCTCTGTAGCCGGTTGGTGACCATCACCTCCCAAAACGACTTTCCAGTCCGAATTGGCAATCCCGTCTCTTCTGAATGTTCTTGAAGGTCCTCCTTGTGTATTGTTGTCTTGAGTTCCTCCGTAGATGTTGTAAAAGGGCTCTGCGTCGTCTACGGCTAGCTTATAAAACTGAGTAATGGGGAGGTTACCCACAAATTTCCAGGTTTTTGATCCGTCAAACGATTCGTATATACCTCCATCACAACCAACCAACATATAGTTGGGGTCATTTTTTTTAAAAGTAAGGGCGTGATTGTCACTGTGCTTTTTGCGCTCACTCATGGTATAAAAGGTTTTACCTCCATTATCGGAGACCAACATTCGAACATTCATTAAGAAAATACGATCAAACTCATAAGGAGATGCAACGAGCTCTTGGTAGTAGTGAGGCCCTGTTCCTCCAGAAACGGTTTCCGACATTTTTGTCCAGCTTGCACCCCCGTTATCTGAGCGAAACACTCCTCCTTTTCGTCTGTCAAGTTCAATCGCGGCATAAAGCACATTCGATTTCATCGGTGATATGGCCAACCCAATTTTACCCATATTGGAACGGGGAAGACCACTGTTGATTTTTTTCCATGAGTCACCTCCGTCAATACTTTTGTATAAGTTCGTGCCTGGCCCTCCGCCAATTAATGCTGCAACATTTCGGTGCTTTTGCCAGGTTGCAGCATAAAGGACTTCTGGATTGTTGGGATCAATAACCAATTCGGTTACCCCAGTCCACTCGTTGGTTTCTAGTGTATTTTTCCAAGTGTTTCCTCCATCATTGCTTTTATATAGCCCTCGCTCTCCTCCAGGGCTCCAAAGAGGTCCTTGTGAAGCCACCCAAACAACATTGGGGTTTTCTGGGTGAACAATAATTTTCGAAATGTGCTCTGACTTATTCAGTCCTTTATCTTTCCATGATTTACCGCCATCTGAACTGTGGTATACTCCGTGACCTATACCGGCGTGTCGGCCCCCAACATTTTCCCCAGTACCTAGCCAAATGGAAGATGGGTTTTGGGGATCAATGGTAATACAGCCCGTCGAATAAAAAGGCATATTGTCGGTGAGTGGATTCCATGTGGTTCCGGAGTTTTCAGTTTTCCAAACACCACCTGAGCCGACGGCCACATACCAAACATTTTCGTTGCTAGGGTCTATTGCAATATCTGCTATTCTTCCAGACATAAATGCTGGACCGATGCTTCTGAATTTGAAACCATTCAGAACAGATGAAATGGGAATTTTATTTTCGGTTTTGTTTTTTGAGCCTTGAGCACTAAGTTGTTGATAAGAGAAAAAGAGTACGAATGTAATAGCTTTGAGGACGAGTTTGTTCATGTTTTATGTAAAGTTTAATTGAGATATAAATTTAGCAAAAAATCATATCTCAATACTTATAAAAACGACAAGGTCTATTATCCAATATTCAATGAAGGAATTAAGTGTTTAGAACTTATGATTTGTTCAGCCCTTTAGATATTACTACTTTTTTTCCTATTAATGAGCTGTTTTCTAAACTTTCTACGAGATATCTTGCCACACTTTCTCGACTGATTAAAATACTTGGTCTCGGTTTATTATTAATACTTTCTATTATTTTTTCTGCCTTCTTTGAATTTGTTAGGCCTACTGGACGTACAATTGTCCAGTTCAGATTTGATTCTGATAATATTTTCTCCTGTCTTTCATGGTCTTTGTAAGCAATTCCTATGTTACTGTTATTAATGAACCAATTGAACCATTTTGGGATATCCTTTTTTGTCTCCGACACCCCCCAAGCCGAGCATGTAGAGATTCGCTTAATATTCATATCTCCAGCAATTTTAACGACAAGAGTCATAACATCAGAAATAAATGTTTTTGGTGATCTTAATCTCGCCCAAGGGAACTCAGATTTTCTCGATATATTTATAACACTAATCACATAATCACATTCAAAAATTGCTTTTTTTAAATCAATTTCATTGGTTGGATTTCCCTCAAATATTTTTAGTCCTTCTCTTTTTTTAATCCGATTCGTAAAACGAGCTAGACAATTTACCTTATAACCTTGCTCAAGTGCTATTCTTAGAACTAATTTTCCGGTTCTTCCAGTTGCTCCGATTATTAAGATTCTCATTTCTAATTAAGTAACGGTTATTATAATGAGCATTTTTATGCAATTCATATTTTATTGTCGAATTTTTTAACAGCTTA
>CAJWCX010000110.1 GCA_913031405.1 uncultured Flavobacteriales bacterium
GATAGCCCACGATTTAAACACCCCTCTCGGGACAATCCGGGTAGGTTCCGACAATGTTAGTTTTATATTGGATAAGTTGTTGCGAGATAACCTCAGTCATTTTTCGAGAGACGAATTGATAGAGATATTAGATCATGTTAAGAAGAATAAAATTGAAATATACGTTGGAGGACTAAAAATAAGAAATGAAAAGCAAGAAATGAGGGCTTTTCTAGCAAATAAATATCCTGATTTATCCTCTGTAAATATCCAGAGATACGCCGATTTATTGGTGAAATGTAGAATTGACATTTCACAAGAAGAACAAATCCAAAAAATAATGGAGAGGCCTAATGGAATGGAATACCTTGAAGTGTTGAGTCAAGTGCAAATGGCTATGGCTCAGCTAGACACTATAAAAACTTCAAGTGATAAAGCTGTGCGAGTTGTCCAGGATATGCGGTCCTTTATAAAGGGCGAAAGCGTCGTAGAACAAAAAATGATCAATCTTCGGGACAATATTTCAACCGTTCTAAGCGTATTTAATTATGAAATCAGTTCGCATATTAATCTCGTTTTTGAGGTGGATCCATCTATAGAGATTCTTGGTTATGACATTAAGCTTTTCCAACTATGGTCCAACATCGTTAAAAACGGCTTAGAGGCAATGTCTGATCAAAAAGAAAGATATCTAGGGATTTTTGCTGAAAGAAAAGAGGATCAATTGGAAGTTGTCTTTGAAAATAATGGCCCTAAGATTCCGGATGAAATTGCAGGAACAATTTTTAAGAAGTATTATACCACAAAATCAAAGAAAAGTGCTTCAGGATTAGGTCTCAGTATTGTTCAAAATGTGTTAACAGAGCACAACGCGAATATAATTCTTGAATCTAACGAATCACGCACGAAATTTATAATTACATTTGATTTATGACAGAGTTTAAGTATGCAGTAGTTTGTGTCGATGATGATCCCTATATATTGCAGATGCTGGGTTTTCAGTTATCTAAAATTATGGATCAGAAGTGCACATTGATCGAATATTTTACTGAGCCAGAGGATGCCATCGAAAATATTGATATGCTGATCGCAGAGCAGATTGACATCATCTTCATTATTGTTGATTATCAGATGCCAAAAATGACAGGTGCAGAATTGATTCGTGAAATCAAATTGAAGCACCACGACTTAAGTTGTGTAATGCTTTCTGGTCAAGCCAATTCAACTTCCGTAAAGTCGCTTGAAGAAGATAATCTTCTTGAACGATTTTTATCAAAGCCATGGGATGAAGATGAACTCTTTGAAACACTTCGTCCCTTTATTAAAGCCAAAAAATAATATATTTTAAATGAAAACAATTTTGATCCTTGGAGCTGGTTTGTCTGCTTCATCAATGATTAGATATCTTTTAACTCATTCGGAAAAAGAAAATTGGAAATTGAGAATTGTTGATAGAGATTTAGATCGGATTTGGAATTTGGTTGGCGATCACAAAAATGCTACAGCGCTAAATTTTAATGCTACCAATTCTAAAGAACGAATCCCTGAAATTAAAGCAGCAGACATTATTATTTCGATGCTTCCTGCTAAATTTCATGTAGAGGTTGCGGAGGATTGTATAACACTTCATAAAAATCTAATTACCCCATCATATATTTCTCCTGAAATGAATAGTCTAAACGGAAGAGCTATTGATGCTGGTATTGTAATCATGAACGAGATAGGTGTCGATCCTGGAATAGACCACATGAGTGCCATGAAGATTATAGACAAAATTAAGGGGGATGGTAATACACTGACCAGTTTTAAATCCTTTTGCGGTGGTTTAGTCGCTGAGGAGCATGACGATAATCCATGGAGGTATAAATTTACTTGGAATCCGCGAAACGTGGTACTTGCGGGCAAGGGTGGTACAGCTATGTTTATGGACAATCACGAGTTCAAATACATTCCATATAATCGATTATTTGATCGTTTAGATCGCATTACTATTCCTGGTCATGGTAAATTTGTTGGGTATCCGAATAGAGATTCTCTCTCCTATAAGAACACATATGGCTTAGACGGCATTGCTACTCTTTACAGAGGGACTTTGAGGAGACCTAACTTTTGCAAGGGTTTTAACGTTTTTATTGAATTAGGTATGACAGATGATTCTTTTGAAATGGTAGATGCTCATGAATTGTCTCCGAGAGATTTTCTCAATGCATTTTTGCCCTATATTTCAAATTTATCGGTTGAAGATAAATTCAAGTATTTCTTAAGAGAGGATAGAATGTATTTATATGACCAGTTTGACTGGTTAGGTATTTTTGATGATGATAAAGACTTTGGATTTAAAGGAGCAACACCTGCACAACTGTTAGAAAAACTAATGGTTCGAAAAATGTCATTGTCAAAAGAGGATAAAGACATGCTCGTGATGTATCATGAATTCGAGTATGTCCAAAATGGAAAAAACAAAAAAATAGTATCTTCAATGATAAATATTGGAGAAGATGAGGTGTATACATCCATGTCAAATACTGTTGGTCTTCCTATTGCAATAGCCACAAAGATGATTTTAAATGGAGAAATCAAATCGACGGGAGTCACATTACCCATTCAAAAAGAGGTGTATGAACCCATATTAAATGAATTGGAAGAAAATGGTGTTGTTTTTAATGAGTATGAATCAGAACTTTAAATATAATGACGAAGAAAACTGAAGAAAACCAAATGAATATTGAATTATCTGAGGAGATAGCCTCGGGAATTTACTCTAACCTTGCAGTAATCACACATTCTCCGTCGGAGCTAATATGTGACTTTATTCAGGTGATGCCAGGTATGCCTAAAGGAAAAGTTAAGTCTCGGGTTATTATGACACCTCAGAATGCAAAAAGATTCCTAAAAGCTTTACAAGATAATATGGCAAAATATGAAGATCACTTTGGCCCTATTGAGGATCCAAAAAATGATTTGCCACCTATGAATTTCGGAACACCAAATACAATGGCTTAAAGATATATAATTGCTACTTTCTATATGTATACCGATTTATAATCAAGATGTAGAAGTTCTTGTGTCTCAGTTGATAAGCCAAATTGAAAATAAAAGGAATGAAGTTGAGATCCTTCTTATTGATGATTGCTCTAAAGCACATTATAAAAATCTCAATAAAGTTTTTTCCGAAAGGGTTGGCTATGTTGAGTTGGATCAAAATTTAGGAAGGTCCAAAGTGAGGAATCAATTTTTACAATATTCAAACTCTGAATACCTCTTATTTATTGATTGTGATTCGGCCATTTTCCGTGACGATTATATTTCAAAATATGTAAAATACATAAAAGAAAATAGACCTAAAGTACTTGTTGGTGCCAGCATTTATAATGAAGAATACCCTGGTTTGAATTTTCGGTTACGTTGGAAATACGGAAGGAAAAGAGAAAGTCAGGCGGTCGAAATAAGGAGAATGAATCCCAACACATCCTTTAAAACCAATAACTTTCTTATTGCCAGACAAATTCTAAATGAAATTCAATTTAGGGAAGAGCTTGATGGATATGGCCATGAAGATACTTTGTTAGGTTATGATCTGAATGCCAACAGTATAGAAATAGAGCACATCGATAATCCAGTTTTGAATTGTCAATTAGACTCCAATAAGGAGTTCCTTGAAAAAACAGAACATGGATTAAAAAATTTATTAAAGGTGTGGAGTATCGTTAACGAGGATCAACGTATTTTAGACCAAATCAAAATCCTTAAATTTTATGTAAAATATAAAGACTCAAAATTATTTAGGTTGCTTTATCATTTTTTTAGAAGGCCTTCGAGAGCATTATTGAAAATGGGATGGGTCAATCTTTATCTATTTGATTTTTACAAATTGGGTTATCTGATTGAATTAAGCTCGAAAGCCTAGACAGGATTTTGTTGGCTTATCGCTTTTATAAGTTTTATTTTTTCATTCCCCCAATGTTCTTTTAATGCCGTTTTTCTGCAGTTTTCTTTTAATGTTTTAAGAAGTGGTCGGTCATTCTTTAAAGCCATTATGGCTTTAGCGATTCCTTTTGGATTAACCTCACTGATAATCACTCCAATATTATTGAACCGAATAAAATTTTCTATTTCTTTTAGTTGGTTACTCAATATTGGAGTATTGGCATGCATATAATCAAAAAGTTTATTGGGGAGAGCGAGCTCGTGATTTTTGTTAACGGCCTTATCCATTAAAAGTCCCAAATCAGCCATTTCTGTTATTTTCATCAATTCCAGATATGGTCTTCTGCTAAAGAACTGAACGGACTCTGACAGCTGATTCTCTTTAACCAGATATTTAGCATTAGGAATAATATCACCATCTCCAACTATGAGCAGCCGACAATCCTGACAATGTCTCATGGCCAATATCGCCTCCTCTATGCCTCTGTCTTTGTTCAGACCGGAACCTTGAATAACGAGTATAAATTCATTTTCACGAATTGCCATTTGTTCCCTATCATTTGCGTTTTGCATTTCATATTTAGGAGGGATGTTACGAACGACATGAATAGGAACCTTGTACTTATTAGAATAAACCTGTGCTATCGACTCATTAACAGTAATGATGGTATCAAGCTTTGGAAAAATTGATTCCTCTATTCTGAGCCAAATTTTTCTTTTTATAGGGCGGTCAATCAGTTCGCTGACTTCGGTGAATAACTCATGAGTATCATATATGATTTTTGTTTTTCTTTTAAGTTTAAAAGCCAGGTAACAGGCTGGAAGCGTATCTAAGTCGTTTGCATATATTAGATTTGTTTTCCTAAATAACAGGCAAAAAAAGAGGCGAAGATTCAGTACATAATAAAACAAAGGACCTTTTTCGAAAAGAAGATTCAAACGCCTAGTTGGGTATTTCCGAGCATTCATTTTGGGGCTATTCTTCTTTTTTCGGCCAATCAAAAGAACCTTATAATCAAGTTCTTGAAGTGTAGTACATGTTTTTGCAACTCGATTGTCTGTGACAAGGTCATTTGAAACACAAACTATGACTTTATTTTTTTCTTTCATAGAGGCTTAAATGAAATTTTGTTTTTGTTCAGTAAAGTCAAATGAAACCAAAGATTAAAATTATTAATAAAATAGTTTGTGATAAAAAAAACTTTCATACATTTGCAGTCCCAAAAATAAACATTTTGGGAGTATTGCGTTCTTTTTTTTGTGTTATCAACAAATTTGCCGATGTAGCTCAGTTGGCCAGAGCAGCTGATTTGTAATCAGCT
>CAJWCX010000111.1 GCA_913031405.1 uncultured Flavobacteriales bacterium
GTGAAAAATTTACTATCACGGATGCTTAAAAAGAAATCGATAAACTGTCTCATAATTTTGAAAGCCTATTATACATATCTCATTAAAAAATAAAGAACACAGTTTTATTAAAGAAACTTATTACTCAGATAAAATAGCCGTACCAGAATACATTATCATTTGAGCATTTGTTTCTCTGGAAAATTGCAAGGTAGCTCCTGCCTCTATATGTGATGAAATACCATATAGCTCACCCCAGATATTTTTTTGATCTTTTATAATTTTTGATCCGTGAGAAAAAGTCGAAATTTCTTCACCTGAAAAATTAGGATTTGCTGAACTCCCATTTGCAGACCATGTTATAGATCCCGCAGGGCCATGAGCCATTTGGTTGGTGAAACCTGATCCATATGTCCCAGAACCAAGATTATCAACTGTAATATCAATTTGGTAGTCCCCAGTACCGTCAAAAACTACAGAACCAGATGCGCCAGCTCCTTCTGTCCAATGATATGAATTGGTAATACCAGACTCTTCAATTCTTGCAAAAACGTCAAACATTGCCAAACCGGCTAAAGTTGCTGTTCTACTAACAGGCCAATCAGAAACATCTAATAAATCTCCAGCGAACCAAGTGCCTAAATGAACTGAACTTGATTGAAATCCAGGTCGCCCTTCAAATTGGCTGTCAGTCATTGCCATACCCCAAACTCCCCATGACATATATTCCAAAGAAGGTTCAGTAGAGTTATCACTCATGAAATCTCTATCTTTTTCATCAATAGTTTCCCAAGAGACCAATGCACCTACATTGTCTACATTTCTGTCTTCTTTGAGGGTTCCATCGGAAGCAAACCCTTTCTCATGAACTCTTCCATGCTCCCCTTTTAAAATTGCTCCAAATACATTTTTGGACAAATATGCAGACTTTGCCCATTGAGAAGATCCATCATAGGGTTGTTTTTTTGAGGAATCTGCATCTCCAAACTGAAAACCCGGCTGATTGTTTACCTCTATCAGGTTAGCATTTTTTCCATTGAAGGCACCTTTTGAATCATACCAATCATTGGTATTGGTATCTGAATTAGGCCTTGAATATATATTTAAGGATGTTTGTTCAACTTTGACTCGATCATTAACATTATCAAAAGTTGTGTTTGTATCAGCTCTTAAGTATTGAGGATGGGGGTTTTTGTCATTATTGGTATCAGTAATGAATAATCCAGTCATCATCCCGCTCCAAGAGTCTGAGCTGGAAATTTGATTAGACTGCCAACTGTTTGATCCTTTCAAATTAATTGCATCTACTAAATTATCATTAACATCTTTTTGTTTTTGCTGGACTATTCCTTGATAAAAAGTACCACTTTCATATTTAGGGTCATTTGGATTTACCGTTTTAGACATTGAGTGCATGACTCCCAAATCCATAGTCTCAGAACATCCAGAAAGATATTCTGCATGACAAGGATCGTCAGTAGAAATAATAGCTACTGAAGGCGCTCCAGAAGAACTAGATTCAATACTTTCGCCATCACCAAAAAAACAACCATTATCTTTTCCTGATACGCAAGCAATTGGACTAGCTCCAAAAGTTATTTGAGGAATACCATCATCAACAGCGTATATTCCATCAGTAGACGAATCTCTTGCTGATCGTCTTTTATAACTCCAAAAATGCTGCCCTTGCATTACTTGACCAGAATTTAATGCTGTATAGCCATCTTCTTCTAAATTTTTAGGACCTCTTTCAAAAAAAGCTTTGTCTCCTACTTCAGAAATTAGAACAGAAAGCAAACTCTGTTGCGTCTTGTGAGGACCATGAGACCTAGATGAATGGGCTTCATTGCATTTCGCACTTCCGCCTGAACCACAACTCCAATTGAGTTGAGCAAAAATTCCAGCACCCCTTCCGTCAGGATCAAAAACTTGATTCCAAAGAGATTGTCCTTCAGGAATTGTGTATTCAGGCCCGGAATTAGCTCCAGAGAAACGTCTAGAACTCACTTCTTTGTTTAAAACATCAGCTGCATATCCATACATTCCATCCATATCAGCTTCGCTATGTGAACCTGCGAATTGATTTTGAAGTGCAAAAGAACTATCTCCCTCGGTACCATACTTAAGATGGTTTCCAGATTTAGAGTAGTCATGATCAACTAATTGATGGAAATCAAAGTGTGAGTCTGTACCATTATCTTTATCTTCCATGAATTCTTCTGAAATAAAATGCGGCATGATTGTATGAACATGCTTGAATCTCACGTCAGAAGTATCAGGAGTTTGTAACATTTCATATTTGTTAGTATGCAAAACTGGAATTGGTGCAAAGGCTATAACCTTTTTTGTATTATTTAGAAAAGATTTTAGCGAAGAATCCTTATATATCTCTCCAGCAAGAATAATTTCATCCGCGAAAGTTGTTGTTGATACACTATTGCCAGCATTAAGAGTGCCTCCTGTAATTCCATTATTAGCATTTGGCCCATCTTGATCAAATCCAGTAGCATTATTCTCTGGTGGAGTATAAGTCAAAACACTAGATGACTTGTTTAAATGCATCCACATAAATTCAGCTTCATTACCTAAACTATATGATTGTTTGATGTTGGAGGGTAAAAGCAGTAAATTTGATCCTTCATTTTTTTTGACCATAGAACCCGAGAGATTTAATTGATGAATTCCGTTTCCACATCCTTGACCAGAGTCATAACAACCATATCCTGCCTTTTCATTGATATTCATAGTACTATCCCAATCTCCGTCGGTGACGGACAGAGGTGCATATTGACCTTTTGAATTATTAGTACCTGTTAATGTGGATCCTGAAAAATTATTAACTGGAAATTTATATTCAAAATCTAAAATATTTATGTCATTTTCACTGATTCCATTTGCTACGGTATTTGTTCTATAAAAAGTTTTTCCCTGAGCCGATTGGGCTACTTGAGCTGATGAGTCATCATCCATTTTTGTAACAGAATTTATTTTAGGATTTCCATTTAATTGATTAGTAGATAATGACGATTCTGTTATTGTTGTTCCTTTAGCTTGTACTGAAGCATTATAATTTTTTGCAGTACCGTCCCCCCTAACAGCTTTAGTTGTGAAAGGCTTGTTTACATCTTGAGAAACATTGTTATAGCCAGATGCAAATTTCATTACTACGTTTTCTTGAGATTCAACTTTTTTTGGTACTATCTTTAAAGTTACCTTTTGAGTTGGTTCATTCGGAATCTCAATACTAATATTTGCCTCATCTTCAAATTTTTCATGATCTGAATCAGTGTTGCTATCCCCTAAACCTGCCAAATAATTTATTAGATCGTTGCCTAAAATATTTTTAGATACAGAATTATTAAGGACTACGTCAGATTTAATTCTTACAATGCCGCTATTATCAACTTCGTACTTTGAAGAATCTTCTATATCTACTGAATAAGTAGTTCCTGACGGAAAATTTCCCTGATCGAGGTCTATCAAAATTCTTTGATTCGAATTTTTTGAGCTAGTATTGTCTGGTAAGTAAACTCTACCTACGTTGTCTGAAGGCTCAATAAAAAGCTGTTTATTAGCCACGATATTTTCATTTCTATTATTTAAAGATACTTCAGGAATTACGACATCAATTACCGAAAAGCTAGAGCTAATTTCTTTTTTAACTCCCTTAGAATCTGTTGCAATAACTTTCAGGTTATAGGAGCTTGAAGATTCATAATCCAAAGATCCATTGAGCCTTACCTGGCCAGTTTTTGGATCTATTGTAAATTTATTAGCAAAATCATTTTCTAATGAATAACTAAGATTATCAGAATCTGTATCAGTTCTTGACGAATTTATTATGATAGCTCCTGAAGAAGTTCCTTCGGGTAACGCGCAAGAGTTTTCACAAGAAGTAATGAAATTTGGATCTTGATTTTGAACAAGGTCAATATTCAATGGAATACTTATTGAATCTTCTTGTCCTTCAATATTTAAAGTAAGCGCATAAGAATTTTTTGAAGAATAATTCAAAGGTTTATTAATTCTTATCTCTCCATTAGAAGAAATATTGAAATCATCACTTAATTCGCCACTTAAAGAATAGGTCAGATTTGAATCTCCTGAAACTTTTATACTCCCAATAGAAGAGTTTATAGCACCTCCTTCATGAACTTTTTCATCAGAAAGGTTCACAGAAGCACTCAATTCATTAACATTATCAATTTTAATATTTACAGGAGTTTTGACTGTGTTCTTTCCATCAAAAACTTCCAAAGTAAAATTTAAATCTTTTTTCTCCTCATAATTTAACGACTGGCTTAAAACTACACTTCCAGAATTTGAAACTTCCACCTTGTCTTTATCTTCTCCAGATATGGAAAAAGCTATGCCGTTTTTTTCAGGGTCTAAAACTACAGTATCCGCAAGTTTTGTATTTGTTTGAATATCTTCTTTTAAAGTTGAAGATAAAACACTTAAATTTACTTCTGGTACCTCATCAACATCACCAACATTAAAAACTAATTCATTTGTAATGGATTTTTCGCCTAAAAAAGTAAACACAAGCAACTCGTAAGATTGCTTTTCTTCAAAATCCAATCCTTTTTTCAAGGTAACATTACCTTGTTGATCTATTTCGAAGTTTTCACTGCCTGGGCCTCCTAAAAAGAATCTAACTGAGTCTGGACCTGAATAATCAACCTCAATTTTTCCTAAAGAAGTTCCAATCAATGTATCTTCATCAATATTATTTTGAAGAAAAGAAGTATTAGTAGATAACTGAACTTCAACTACGGCTTCAACCTTTGTTTCTTGTTGGACCTCTTCTACTTGAACCTCCTCATTTGCCTCTGATGCTTCTTCGAAAAATTCTTCTTCTTGAGATGCGATTTCAGTATTATCTGTAAAAAGCTCTCCGCCTTGATCATATGCAGTCGTGAGATCATTTATACCGGTATCAGATGTATTTTTCGTGATATCAAAATTATCTAGCAAGCCCTCATCGATCTCAGGAAATACGTCCTCGGGATCTTCATTTACTGGCTCTAAGGTAATTAAATCAGATGAAGACGTACTTATAGGAGGTTGAGTAAGAGGGACAGAATCAGATGATGACGTACTTACTATAGGTTGAGTTAACGGAACTGAATCCGATGAAGAAGTTGCAGTTACAGGTTGTGTCACTGTTACAGAATCTGAAGAGCTTGTTGTCACTGGCTCAGGTGAAGTGGCAGGCT
>CAJWCX010000112.1 GCA_913031405.1 uncultured Flavobacteriales bacterium
TCTTGATTAAAATAAGGAAGTATTTTCAGTTTTAATCTTTGAATTTTAAGATTTAAATCAACATTATTTGATTTTTCTGCGTTTTTTTCCTCTTTAAGAAGTAAGTCCCATGCGGTTTGAAACTTTTTTCTTTCCATAAAATACGAAATCATCAAAATGATACCATCTCTCTTGTTCTCTTTTTGCTCTGAAATTGATTTTTTAAGAATAACAAAGTTTGTAAGTGCCTTCGCTATTCTTTTTCGAATCGCATGATAGTTTTGATCTCCTGCGAGGTTATTTTTGCTTTTTGAACCACTGTTGTAGATTGAAAATAGTGTTCTAAACACTTCAACATCTTTTCTCATGGTACCTGGTCGTTTTCTAGAAAGAAATTGTTCAAATTCTTTCTTGTCTGGATCGGATAAGGTCAGAATGATTTCTTTAATTAAATCCATAGAATCATTTAAATCAAATTTGAAACCTAAAGATCATATAAAATATCATATTCTCATTGATTTTTATCATTTTTTCTTCTATATAAACATCCTTTATTTATATATTTAAATACCTGTAAAATAAATATTTATATATGTTTTGTTTGGTTAAAAAATATCTTTTTTTTTCTAGTTTTGATTTGAGGATAAAGTGGTGAATATATTTCTTTGTAGCAGAAATTTAAAAAATCATATTATGAAAAAGTTTATGCTGTCCGTTCTATTTTTTTGTGTCTACATTACCTTTTTTGCTCAAGGTTCCTCGAGTATTGGTGTGGCAAACCCAAATGTTGAAGGGCTATATATTACGCCATCTACCTGTGCTAAAATTCTTCGATTAGAATTGACCAAAATAGGCCAATACTCAGTTTATGATTCTTTTGATATGGAGGATATTTATCAAAATGATTCTTCCTATCGAAATCGATGTTTGAGTCGGACGTGTCTAGTCGATTTCGGAAATCAATTATCTGCCGATTATATGCTCACAGGTAGCTATGATTTGATTGCAAATAAAATTGTGATTAGCTTAAAAATGATTGATGTGAAAAGAGGAACTATACATAAGTCTGCTTTGAGGGAGTTTACTAACCAAGAAGTAGAAATTCAGCGAATGACAGAAGTAGTACTAAAAGAGATGTTGGGTATTTCAGTTGACAAAGATTTAGCGGATCGTTTAAAGTTTGATAATGATATTATTACTAAGAATAACCTAGGTAAAGTAAGTAATTCAGGTCCAAGGGTTGGTGTAGGTATTCTAACAGGGTCTTTTTATGAATTTGCTAATCGTCCAGCTTCAAAAGGGGGGTTAGATATTTTCCCTGCTGTGAGTATGATTGGTTATCAGCTAGAGGCTCAATATGTGGGTACTGATAATTTTTCTGCATTGGCTGAATTTATATTCAATATATCTGGTTTAGAGCAAGGTGAGTTTTTGCCATCGCTTTCCATACTTAACGGATTTCGTTTTGGTAATGCCGGATGGGAATTTGCTTTTGGCCCAGGCTTTACTTTAAGTAGAACATCTAGTGGCTTTTTTGATACGGGAAATTCTAATGGCGGATATTATGGGGATAAAAATGAATATATTTCTTATTCTGATTGGATCAGCGATTACGTTAATCAGCAGGGGTATAGTATGACAGATTACGAAAATTATGGTTATGAGTTGGGTACTTATATGGATATGAGGGGAGACGTGAAACTTTCAACCATGTTTTTGATGGCGTTTGGAAGAACTTTTCGGGCAGGAGCTTTGAATATACCAGTAAATATTTTTTATTCATCTCGAAAGGGAGGAGGTATAGCTGGAATCAATGTTGGTTTTAATGTGACAAAGAAAAAGACAACAATTCAAGGACTTTAATACTCTATTTTTATTAAGATTAGTAGATTTGCCGGATAGAATTATAATATGAATGTATTAGTTACCGGCCCTGATGGATTATTGGGAAGCAATTTAGTGCGAGAGCTGATTTCTAGGAAATATAAAGTTTTTGCATTTGTTGAAAAGAATAAAGATCCCAAGACTATTTCGGATTTGGATCTTGAAATGATTCAGGGAAATATTCTTGAACAGAGTGATGTCCTTGCTGCAACCAAAGATATGGATGTTGTTATTCATTGTGCAGCAATGACTAATATGTATCCGCCAAGAATGGAAATGGTCAACAAGGTGAATATTCAGGGGACTGAAAATATGGTCATAGCCGTTCAGCAGAACAAAGTAAAGCGTTTTATTTATGTGGGCACGGCAAATTCTTTTCGATCTGGAAATAAAGAAAACCCTGGTAATGAATTGAATGAATACGGTGCAGGTCGCTACGGATTGGACTACATGGATTCAAAGTATAAAGCACAATTGCTTGTATTGGATAAAGTTCAAAATGAAGGTTTAGATGCTGTGGTGGTTAATCCAACTTTTATGATTGGACCTTATGATTCGAAACCTTCATCAGGTGAAATGATAAGGGGGGTTTACAATAAAAAAGTACCTGGTTACCCATTGGGTGGTAAGAATTATGTTTCTGTAAAAGATGTTTCTGTTGCCATCGCAAATGCGATTATAAAAGGAAAAAAAGGAAACTGTTATATTTTAGGTAATGAGAATTTAACCTTTAAGGAGGCCTTTGATAAAATTGCACGTTGCACAAATAGTAAAGCACCAAGATTGAAATTGTCAAAATCGCTTATTCGCACCTATGGTAAGGGAGCTACTATTTTCGCTAAAATATTCAATTTAAATCCTAAAATCACTCATGAATTGGCCATCCTAGCTTCTGAGACACATTATTATTCAGCCCAGAAAGCGGTTCGTGAATTAGAAATGCCTCAAACGCCTATTGAGGAGGCGATCCGTGAATGCTATAATTGGTTCATTGAGAACGATTACTTAACTGAAAAAAAGTCCTAGATGTTTCAATCTTTAGATATAGACCTGTCCTGGAAGCCTGGTGATCTGGTTTCATTTCTGCCTATTATTTTGGCCCTTGTTTTTTTTATTATTTATTGGTTTACTGCGGCTTCACCGAGAATCAAAAAATATTTCTATGACAAACATTCATTTGACGAGGCCTCTTACAGACATATATTTTTCACCAAAATATTTGGATTCTTCAGTATGGGTGTGTTTCCAATAATGATATGTCTACTTTTCTTGAAAGATTTTTCACTTTCTGATTATGGTTTAGTATATATTGAGCAAACTGCTTTGTATTCTATTATTTGGACATTGGGCCTTTCAGTTTTGGTTATACCTCTTGTACACTTTAGTGCAAGAAAACCTAAGAATTTGGTAAACTATCCACAAATTAGAGCAAAGGTATGGACTAAGAAAATGGTCTACATGAATGCCTTGGGATGGTTCTTGTATTTGTTTGGATATGAATTTTTATTTAGAGGGGTTCTTTTGTTTCCGTTAATTGAACCCTTAGGTGTTTGGCCAGCAATAGCTGTAAATATTGCTTTATATTCTGCAACCCATATTCCTAAGGGCTTAGATGAAACAATTGGTGCAATCCCGCTCGGATTGGTTTTATGTCTTTTAACCTTATCATCTGGTACAATATGGATTGCATTTTTTGTTCACGTTGCAATGGCTTGGACCAATACATTCACAGCACTGAGATTTAATCCTGATACAAATTATATTAAGTCATGAATGGAAAGGTAGCTATTGTAACCGGTTCCAGCCGAGGTATTGGCAAAGGAATTGCTCAAGAGTTGTTGGCGTCTGGAACTAAAGTCATTTTAAATGGAAGAAACGAGGAGCGCTTGCAAGAGGCTAAATCTAATATGATAAATATCTCTAATGAGGTTCATTATTTTTGTTGTGATGTTACGAGTTCATTAGGTGCAAAGGAGCTAATTGATTTTGCAATTCAAACTTATGGACGTTTGGATATATTGATTAATAACGTGGGTGTCTCGAGTAGAGGTAATGTTGTGGATTGTGAACCCGAAGTCTTTGAGCGCGTAATGAATAGTAATTTTATGGGTAGCGTAAAACCTACCATTTATGGATTAGAATATTTAAAGAAGACCAAAGGAAGTCTTGTGTTCATATCAAGTGTTGCCGGCATCCGAGGTTTGCCGGGATTGGCGCCTTATTGTGCCTCAAAAATGGCCCTTCGTTCATTTGCAGAATCAATTAGAATTGAGGAATCCAAGTCGGGAATTCATGTCGGATTGATTTATGTTGGAATTACAGAAATAGAGCACAACAAAGAGTCTATTTCGGCAGACGGGTCACCTGTAGTTTTGGATGATCGTTCAGGTAAGAAGGCACAATCTATTTCCTATGTATCAAAGAAGGTGTTGAAGAATATAAAAAGAAGAAAATTTATTACGACACTTTCGTTTGTTGGTGTCCTTAATGCCTTTCTTCAGCCAAGAGTTCCTCTGCTTGTTGAACGTTTGATTATTCTTTCGAGTAAAAAGTTTGAAGAGAAAAGTAAGTGAGGATAGGGAGCGATTTCGAGAAAATTGATTTTACTTTTTGTGGTCTTGATTTGTTGGAGCCAAATAGCTTAATTGGCAATACAATGCTTTTTATTTTCGCAATTTTCATAAGTAGAAAAGTTCAAAATCTGTCATTGGCAACACCGTTTTTTAGTTATTGGCGTCTTTTTTTTATCGCTTTCGGTTGTAGTTTTTTTATTGGAGGTCTTGGCCACGGATTCTACAATTATTGGGGTGTTTTTGGTAAATATCCTGGGTGGATCACATCCATCATATCGCTTTACTTTATGGAGCGGGCTATGTTGAGTTTACTTGAGGAGCATCGACAAAATTTATTTGTTTTATTGGTTAAAATGAAGCTTTTCATTTTTATTGTTTCAGAGCTTTTTGTTTTTGCTTTTATGGATTTAAAAGGAAATCCACAAATTGGTTTGTTTATTCCTTCAATTGCCTCAGCTTTAGGTTTCTTGACCTGTTTGGGTTATTTAGGCTTACGCTTTGTGCGTGAAATTAATAGTTCTTTTCGCTATTTTTTTTGGAGTGTCATTGTATTATTTCCTAGCGCCATTATTCAGGGTATGAAAATAAGTATCGCTCCCTGGTTGGATCGTAGTGATTTATCTCATCTACTTTTACTTGTTGTTTTATGGCTTCATTGGAAAGGAGTCCATGAATATGCCAAATTTTGTTTAATAAAAAAGCAGGCATAAATCAATTTTAAAAAATCCCTTTTTTTTATTT
>CAJWCX010000113.1 GCA_913031405.1 uncultured Flavobacteriales bacterium
TTCAAGTTTTTTGGAAATTTTATCGTAGTGTTTTTTGGTAAATTCCTCAAAAAAGTTCTCCAATATCTTTTTTGCTGTGAACCGGGAAATATTTCCATCCTGTTTTCTATTGATTTGAATCAATAGACATTCCTGAAGATCACGAGCGCCAATTCCTGCTGGATCTAAATCTTGTATCATTTTAAGGACCAGCTCAATATTTTCTTCTGAGGTCTGTACATTCATCGAAAAAGCAAGGTCATCAACGATGGCTTCAATGTCTCGATTTAAATAGCCTGCTTCATCTAGGTTTCCTATCAATACATTTGCAATGGTTTTTTGAGTGTCGTCCAAATGAAGCATCTGAAGCTGTTCAGAAAGCCTTTCCCTGAATGTATTGCCTCCGGAAAAAGGAATTACTTTATCGTCATCATCCTTTGATTGATTACTGGATTTGGTTTTGTAGTCTGCAACATCGTCGTCTAAATAATCGGAGATATCAAATTCGTCCCCGTCACCATCATCTTCAAAAGAATCCTCGTTCGAAAAATCATCGTCTTCTAGATCTTTGCCTTCTTCAAGTGCTGGGTTTTCCTCTATTTCCTGTTTGATTCGTTGATCAAGTTCCATAGTAGGTACCTGAAGTAATTTCATCAGTTGTATCTGCTGAGGGGAAAGACGTTGTTCGAGTTTTTGAGAAAGGTGTTGCCTTAAAGCCATAATTCAATTATCTAATCAAATATAGGATTTTAAAGAATCAAAAAAGAACGAAATCGCAGCTGAATCGTTAAAATTTAGTTAACGACGTTAGTTGGTAATTTTTTGTTTAATCACCTGATAGATTTCCCAGGTATCTTTATTGAAGGCATAAATAAGAAGGTGCATATTAGATGGATTGTACAAATCATCTAATTGATTTGGCACAACAAAGCTGTAATCAATGTAATATTTATCTCCAATTAAATAATCACCCGAAAGTAATCGGCCAAAAGCCTCTCCATTAAGGTTACCTCTATGAATGTCTCTATGAACATAACTTGTATTGTGCGAGTTGTCACTCATCTTTTGATCTCCAACTAATGAGTCTTCTAAAAGATAAACCGCCACATTTAAATTTGATGCAACACTTTCGTCAAGGGGATCAACCTCTACATGCAGAAAAGCACCTTTTGTTTGCTCATAGTAATTCAGTTCAGATTGAATATTCACTTTTAAATCATTTCCTGATAGCTGTTCACTGACCATACTGGACCATTGAACAGGACTTTGAAAGATTGTGCCATTGTTTACTCTATTTACTGTTCCCCTTGGATTTCCAGGAAAACCTCCATCATTTTCACCGAAATATAATCCGATCTCAACTCCCTCAGCATTTGTAAAGTCCGTAGGATAGTCAGGTGGCGATATACTTTGGAAGTCTCCTATTCCATCTGGTCCTGCGTGAATTGAGGCAGTATAAACTCTCGTGGGGTTATCCATATGTAAATCATGCGCAAGGTCTGCTGCGGCTGGACAAAAGACACATTTGTGTCCAGTAAAGTCCTCAATAAGAACGTTTCTGTTAACGTTTGTGTTTTGCTCAAAAGAAGGCCATTCATTATTTTCATAATCAGACCAAAGTCCTGGGTAGAGAGTCGTGTCTAGATCAATGTTAATCTCTGGGGGATAAGGATTGTCAACGTGATCACAAGAACAAAGTAACAAGCCAATAATAATAGTTAGAAGGATACGCATATTTAAAAACTTTGGGTATAACTAAGGGTGAGTCCGTTATTAGCAGGTACAAACCTACAAACGCCTCCAACGCAGAATAATCCTGCTCTTTGACGTCCATACGAAACGGTAAATCGTGTGGCACCTCTAATGTAACCACAGGTAATTATAGGGTAATTTACGCGTTTGGCTTTGTCCTTATTGCCATAGTTGTATTGATTCATGAAGCTGAAAAAGTAATGAGGTGAAATGGTGTATTCCACAAGGGCGGTAAACCAATTTCCTTTATCATTAATTTCCCCCTTAACTTTCTCAACAAAGAGTCCTTGGAGCTCAGTCCTTAAGGTGTGCTTCTTCGCGATTTTATAAGTCATTTCAAGAACGCCAATATGAGAGCCAATGACTCCTTTCGCATCGTTTGATATCTTTGCTACGTCATTATTGATTTGAATGTTGTAATAACTCAAGACACCAGAGAATTTTTTACTGAATTTCTTTGAAATATTGAAATTGATGTCCTGCCAGTACAAGCTATCACTCATAACAAAAGGGGTGGCTGAATAAGCAACTCCTGTTGAATCCGATGGGTAGTTGGCGTTTTCAATCATTTTTGGCTGATAGGTCGTGGAGTAATTAAACCCTAGAGTTGTTCCGTACTTGCCCCCAAGTTTTGTTTTTCTCAGGAAAGTATACATGACATCAACTTGGTATGCCACTTCTCCAAGTGGTTGAGTGGCATAAGGATACAAGGTGGCAACAAGATTGTAGGTGTGAGTTTTATTAAGTGCGGGCAAAAAATTAATAAAAACATCTTGAAGGTCTTTAGTTCGATCTGAACGATAGCTCATGTTGTCGACAGATTTCCCAGACACCAATATACCCAATCCTTTTTGGGTATAGCTGAGGTTGAAAACGCTGGCATGGCCATAATTGTAGATATTGCCATTGTCATTACTCGGATCTTGCTCCTTAATGATGTACTCTCCATCCATATAAAAGTTCTTATATAGCAATTTCATCCGACCACCGTATGAACCAACGTTTTCTGGAAGATTCAGTGTGGGATTGTTGTCTTTTTGATATTTGCTAACAAAAGAGGCACCTATTGTAAGGTCAAGAGAAGAGTTTTCCATTTTTTTGAAAATCTCGTTCAGATGAAAATCTGCGTCCGTTCCTCTGACGATTCCATCTGCGTGTACTATTCTCCCTTGCTGAAAGGACAAGCGCTGATATCCATAAACGCCTTTTAGTACAATTCCCTTTTTGGGCTTGACAATGATTCGTGCACCGTCTAACAAATTATCGTATCCAAGCGCTCGATCCTCATAGGCTCTGAGCGAAAGCCCAGCGCCGAATTGCTCGTAAAAGGAACCCAAGGTTACGTCAACAAAATCATTTGAATACCCAACATACCGCATGCCGAGACCCGTTCCATCAAATCGATTGGGGTAACCTTGTATCCTCGGTAGGTAAGACTCAAGACGCATTCCGGCTTTAAAATTTCCATTGGTGTAGAAGACATTCATATAGGAATTAATCAAGCCTTTTGTTGGTGGTTGATTCGCACCTATGATGGTGTCTTCGTTAAGGTATTGAAAAGTGCTTTCGGCGTTTCCGCTTATTGTTCCTTGTCCAAACAAAAAAGTAGCCCCCAATAAGAAGGAGGCTACCATGAATAGTTTTATTTTCATTGAATCTCTATTTTGAGCCCAGCTTTAGCACCTGCTCATAGAGTTCATCTTCATCACCAGGTGCATAATTGTTGTGTGAATATACAATATTTCCGTCACTATCGACTAAAAAAGTATGTGGCACATTATTGACACCCATGGCTCGTTTGAAATCACCATTTGGATCTAAAAGAATTTCAAAGTCCCAAGCTTTAGCATTGATGTATGGAGAAACTCTTGCCTTTGTCTTTTCATCGTCAATTGACACTGCAACAAGAGTTACACCTGTTTCATCTTGCCAATCTGGATAAATGTCATGAATTGCATTAAGTTCTTTTTTACAAGGTGAACACCAAGTGGCCCAAAAACTAATAATAACTGGACCATCAAATCCCATTGCAGCTGTGTTTACTGATTTTCCTTTAAGGTTTTTGATCTCTACAGAAGGCAGTTTTTTTGAGTCAGTGGAATGTTCTTTTTGGCTAAAACAAAAGCCTATTAACAAGCAAAATAAAGTAGTAATAGATAGTTTCATAAGTTAAATTTATTTCTTTAGTAGCAAATAAAATGCCAAGTCAAAAGTAAATAAAATATGTAAAGGAGTATATCTGGCACTTAATTTGATGTATTTTTGCGATTTCCCATATAAAACCTATATTTGCTAATACTTATGAAAAAACTATACTTTATCGCCCTTATTTTATGCCCGTTTCTATTTTCGGCACAGGTTTCAATCAATTTAAATGGTTCTCCTGATGTTCTTTCAGGTGGTACGCATGAAGTGATTACCTCTAGTGCTGACCCGGTAGATATATCTTTTGATATCAATAACACTGGGTCGAATGATGCGACTTGGAGAGTTACAAGATATCAAATGAATGTGCCAAATGGTTGGTCAGACTATTTGTGTTGGGGTCATTCAACGGACCCTTTCGGAGGGACTTGCTATTCCTCGAGTCAGATGAATGATAATCCTTGGACCACGCCGACTTCGGGATCTTTTGCTGTGGGTCAAAACGAGTATGGTAAATTAAAGGTAACTATCGATCCTGACGAGGCCAATGAAGGTATGGCAGAGTACCGTTATTACATTTCATACAATGGTCTTTTGTACATCGATTCGGTTGATATTCGTTTTGAATATGCCTTGAATGTTCAAGAATCAAAACCAATATCAGTATCAATTGCTCCTAATCCAGCATCTGATTACATTCAAATCACAATGGATGGTGTTCAAGATGCTAATATGAAGATGGTAGACGTATTAGGAAATTTAGTCATTCAAAAGAACATTTCATCTTCTGAAAACATTGACATCTCATCGTTTAGAAGCGGTGTTTATATTATTTCGTTTGATGTTCCAGGGATGAAGTCAATTATGCGAAAAGTAATCGTTAAACATTAACGAATCGTAAATATTCTCCCTGATTATCTCAATACCACAACTACTGGCAATTAATTGTCTAATTTCGCTGTATGTCAAAAAACAGTAAGAAGCGCCGTAATAAAGGCGTGAAAAGAATTTCTCTTAGGCCCTTATTGATTCAAGTATTTGAAAGGAATCAAGGAGAGGAGCTCACTCACAAGGAGATCTGTCAGATTATTGATGCTAGAGACCCCAATGCCCGTCAAAATGTATTCGATGAATTGAACCTTTTAGTAAAGCATGGTTTCATTCAAAGAGTAAATCACTTTACCTTTAAGGATCTTCAAGACAGTGCCTATTTGGAAGGTACAATTGACATAACACAGCGAGGAGCTGGTTTTGTATCTTGTGAAGGAGAAGAGAGAGACATCTACATCGCTCCTCA
>CAJWCX010000114.1 GCA_913031405.1 uncultured Flavobacteriales bacterium
ATTATTATGCCACGCGATTTTTTGATCATGATGAATAATTTTCTCTCTGCAAGTGGAATGCCACAGCTTTCAGATGATTTAGTTAAAGATCTGAAAATAAAACTCAAAATAGGAGGTCGACATTCTGGAGAGATGATTTCTGCTAGAATAGTAGGCTTTACTAATGAGCTTTCATCTATTTTAGTTCCGGAAGCTTTTCTATTATGGGCCAATCAAAAATTCGGTAACCAAGAGAAAAAAATGATCAGTCAGCTTGTTGTCAAGAGTAATGAAGGCCAATTTGGATTACTAGAAAATTATCTAAAAGAGAATAAATTGGAATCCAAAAAATCACAATTGTTAATTGCTCGGCTTAAAAGCACATTGGGTATTTTGCTTTCTGTTATTTCGGGGATTTCTTTTATAACCGTTTTTTTGGCAGTTCTTGTTTTGGTGCAATACTTGCAATTAATTTTAGCCAAAAATGACTATGAAATTAAGACCTTAATTCGCCTAGGGCATTCTCCTCACGTGATTATTCGTGTTTTCATAAGTTATTTTTCTACTGTTTTTGTTTTGGTTTCGGGTATCGCTTTTTTGTGCTTTATTTTTTCCAAAAATTATTTAGATCAAATGTTTCTTTCTAATGGGATCTCTTTAGATAACCATTATTCTATTTATCTATTCTGGGTTTCCATTATGATTCTACTTGTTTTCATTTTTTCCATTTGGACGAGTTCAAAGAACCGTATTGAAAAAGCTGTTCATTCTTAATGGTTAAAGATTTGTTAAAAGCATGTAAATTTGCTCTAAGGCAACGAAATTAAATTAAATTAACACAAAATTTATCCAATGAAAAAAGGACTCTTATTTATTGCATTATTTCTTGTTTTTTCTGGCTACTCTCAAAAAATCTCATTTAAGATCAACAATCTAAAAGATACAACCGTTAATCTGGTTAAGTATTTTGGTGAGAAACTTTATTACGCTGATACAGCGATTATGCAAAATGGCCGCATACAGTTTGATGGAAAAAAACAGGTGCCAGGTATTTATGCATTGTGGCTACCTGGACAAAAGTATTTTGACTTTGTCTATAACAATGAGGATATATCAATGGAAACGACTTTACCTGATCTCATGGGGTCGCTCAAAGTTTTAAAATCCGAAGAAAACAAGGTTTTCATTCCATACATACGATTTATAAGCAGCCACAAGTCTCAGGTCAATCAACTCATGAATGAGCGCTCAATACTAGAAGAAGGCACAAAAGCATATAAGGATTTAAGTATTCAAATTGATAGGATCAATAAGGAGGTCAAGGATTACCAAAATAATCTTTTGGTCAAGCACTACGGAAAGCTGGCGGCCAAGGTAGTTAAAATGTCTATGGAAATTGAGGTTCCTCCTCCACCAAAGGATGCAAATGGAAATATTATTGATTCCAATTTTTCTTTCAATTATTATCGTTCTCATTTTTGGGATAATGTAGATTTAACTGATGATGCCTTGGTAAATAATCCTGTCTTTCATAATAAACTCAAGACATATTTTGGAGAACGAATGATGGTCCAGCATTGGGATTCGGTTTTGAATTTTGCCTTTCCGTTTTGTGATGCGTTGAATCCTGAAAGTCGCATGTTTGAGTATTGTGTGGGCTGGATTACCTCTTCCTTCGGAAAAAGCAAAATTATGGGCATGGATAAGGTTTATATCGAAATGCTTAATAGATACTATTGCACCAAGAATTCAAAAGGTGAGCATCCAGCATTTTGGGTTTCGGATGATAAATTTGATGAGCTTTGCGAAAATTTAAGTAACAAAAGGAGGCTTACTGTAGGTTCAGTTCCACCCAACCTCATATTAAAGGATACAACAGATAAAAATTGGCAGGATTTTTATTCTTTAACTTCTGAATATACCATATTGTATTTCTGGGATCCAGAATGTGGTCATTGTAAGAAAACCACCCCAAAGCTTGAAACGCTTTATCAGAAAAAGTTTAAAGACCGGAATGTAGCAATTTTTGCTGTGGGCAAAGCGATTGGTGAGGATTTTGACAAATGGAAATCTTTCATTCGTAAAAACGACTTAAACTTTTTTAATGTGGCTGTGACCGATGAGCTCTATAAACAAGCTCAAGAAGCCCCTGAAAAATTAGTGCAGCTTTATCCCGGCGAACCGGGAAAACCAACTACATTGGAGTCCCTAAATTATCAGAACACATATGATATTTTTTCAACACCAAAAGTTTTTGTGTTGGATAAAGACAAGAAAATCATAGCCAAGAGTATCTCTATATCTCAGCTCGAGGACATGATTGACCGACTTCAAGACAAAAAGGGCCTTCCAAAGCTTTTTCCTCCCGATCCCGAAGAGGATGCTCAAATGCAAAAGAAAGAGTAATTTTGTTTCATGGTTGAAACCTTTAAATCCCTTTTATCTAATGCCCAGGAAATACTTATTACTACTCATAAGTCACCGGATGGTGATGCCGTGGGTAGTTCCGTGGCTTGTTATGAGTTCTTAAAAGCCTGCGGTAAGAATCCTTTTGTATTACTACCTGATACTCCCTCACAAATTTTGATGCCTTTTTTAAATGGAGTTGATTACGGTTTTTATGAAGATGGATTTGATTACAGTTCTTTTGAGCTTGTTTTTTGTTTGGATTACAACCATACATTCCGAGTAGGTGAAGAAATGTCAACAATTTTTGAAGGTCTGAAATGTAAAAAAATCATGATTGATCACCATCCAGAACCAAGTTCTTTTTGTGACCTAACAATATCGAAGCCAGATGTTTGTTCGACCGCTCAATTGTTTTTTGAGGTCATCGAAGAAGCTGAGATGCTCTCAAAGTTAAATACTAAGGCTTGTGAGTCTATTTATTTAGGTATTATGACAGACACAGGTTCTTTTCGTTATCCTTCAGTTACGGCAAAGACACATGAGGTTATTTCAAAGGTAATCTCCAATGGAGTGCTTCCCAATAAAATTCATGAAAGTATATTTGATCAAAACACAAGTGAACAGTTGAAGTTAAGAGGTTTTGCTGTTTCAAACAAAATGCAACTTATAGAAAATAGCCCTGTTGGTTTTATGGATCTGTCCTTGGATGAACTGAACCATTTTAATTATAAAAAAGGTGATACCGAAGGTTTGGTTAATGTCATTCTTTCAACTAGAGGTATATCTATTGCCATTTTTATGATGGAAAATCAGGATGGCAAAGTAAAAATGTCTTTCCGTTCAAAAGGAAAATATGTTGTCAATAAATTTGCTCAAAAATATTTTAATGGCGGCGGGCATAAATACGCTGCTGGTGGAATGAGTGAGCTGTCCTTGTCAGAAACAAAAGACCTTTTATTGAGGCATTACAAAGAGTTATTATGAGGGTCATTTCGCTTGTCTTTCTACTCATCCTTATGGCTTGCAGGAATTCTGAACCCGCAGAGAATAAACCTCCTGACTTATCAAAGTCAGAATGGTCTGAAGAACTCTCCATTGATTTCAATCAAGAAATTCATATCCGAGAAGAGCTGGATATCCAAATTTATTTGGCGCATCATAAAGATCTGCACATGTCAAAAACAGAATCGGGTTTGCGTTACATAATTGCTCGAGGGAGTTATGAAGATGCCAAGGCACCTCGAGAAGGTGAAATCGTAACTTTGGATGTTAAAACCAGTCTTTTAAAAACAGGAGAATTATGTCATCAAACGGACTCTATTCCACTCAGGTTTGTTTTGGGTAGAAGCGAGGTTCCGTCAGGGCTTCAAGAAGGTGTGAAGTTGATGCGTATTACTGATAAAGCTCGTTTTATTTTACCAAGTTATTTAGGAGGTGGATTATTGGGTCAAGATTATATTCCACCTCAAGCTGTATTGATTATTGATGCTGTTTTATTAAATATTGAATAATGAAAATAAAAATCGGTATTATCATGTTTATCATTTTATTGGGCTGTGAACTTGTGGAACAAAAAAACACAAAGAATCCACAATTAAAAACTCAAGGCAAGTCAAGTCAAGATTTGGTTCTTGATTCATCAGTACAATTTTCTTCAGATTCAAGTCGATTAGAATCGTTAAGTATCCCCATTGAAGACTCGATCAATGTAAATCTTATAGAAATTGAAGATGAATTTGATTTCGTATACTCAAGTAGACTGAAGAGTGGCGTCAAAATAAAATGGATAGAACGAAATACGGGAAAAAAGATAAAGTCAGATGAAATGCTTATGCTCGAATACCGTTTAAGCCTTCCGGATGGACGAATTGTGGATGGGAACAATAAAATGAAAATGCCCTATTTACCCTTTGTTGTGGGGTATAATATGCAACAGAAAGGTTGGGATTTGGCGCTAAGAGAAATGAGTGTTGGTGATGTAGCAAAAATAGAAATCCCTTCTAAGCTGGCTTATGGTTCAAAGGGCCTCGGTTCTGTTATCCCACCCAACACCGACAATTGGTTATTTGTTAAAATACATGGCATGGTAAAACCAGATTATGATCAGAACGGTATTCGTTATTGGGAACTTCGATCGGGAGAAGAATCAATGAGTCGGAATAAGGTGAAATTTCACATGATTGCCTCAACAAAAAACAAAGCAAATATCTTTAATACTTACGCCTCAAACTTCCCACTAACTTATACCTCAGGACAAAAAAATTACCCTAAAGGTCTTGAGCGAGTGTTAAAAAAAGCAAAGAAAGGTCAATACTTATTTTTGATTCTTGATTCCGATATGGCCTATGGAACTAAGGGCTATAGTGACCTAATTCAAGCAGATGAATCTGTTTTTTACAATTTGAAAATTATAGATGTGGAATAGTTATCACTCATTATTGTTAATTTTGCACACTGTAAATTTATTATGAGATTTTTCATTTTCTTTATTATTTTACTCCATTCTATTTTACTTTCGGCGCAAATTGCTATAGATACTACTGAAAGCGAATACGGTAAAATTGTGTTGTTTTCAGATCAATCATGGGAATTGGTAAAGGATCCTAACTTTAACGGTGTTCTTAACAATAGAGTTCATGAGCTTATGAATTCTGAAGAACTGGGAAGGCACGAGCTCGATTGGAAAACAGATGATTGCTATAGTCGCTCTAATGACCTAACTAAGCTTAAAGAT
>CAJWCX010000115.1 GCA_913031405.1 uncultured Flavobacteriales bacterium
TAATGAGTTTGAATGGGTTTCGATTTTCGTTGTCTCCCAAAAACAAGATGTTATTATCTACATCTAATAGAAGAGAATCTCCTGAAAAGTCACAAAGAAATACTTGTCCGTTATTGATGTTTTGAGTTTGAAAAGATACTGATCCATACGATACTTCGTTGTCGAAATCCAGGCTTAAACCGCCAACAGCATCACTGATATAATGAGTAAAACCTTGTCCATCAATGACGCGCATTTCTTCTATCTGCCAATGACCATCAATTCTTTTTTCTAATCTTTGTTGCCTGACACATGAAAGAATCATGATGAGTAAAATAAATATCAAACTTAAAAGTTTCAATCTCATTATGAAAATACAATAGCGACAAACATTTGGACTCCTTTTTTAATGGAACTAGAATCGATGTCAAATTTAGGATGATGCAATCCGTGAATAATTCCCTTTCCCTCATTTCGAACACCCAGTCGGAAAAAACAAACCGGAACAAGTTGGCTGTAGTAAGCAAAATCTTCGGATGTCATTCGCATGGGCAAATCATGAACTTTTTCTTGACCAAAATTACGTTTTGCTATATCTCGAATAAAATGAGTAAGTTTTATGTCGTTCTTTAGAAATGGATATCCATGCGAAATATTCAATTTTATTTGACCGTTATAATCTTGAGAAATACAATCAGCAATTTTTAATAATTGGTCTTTTGCCTTTTTTCTCCACTCCTCATCCATAGTTCTAAAAGTACCCTTTATAAATGCCTTATCAGGAACCACATTCGTAGCACCCTGAGCCTCAAAATGACCAAAATTTATTATACTAGGTACATCATTCGGTGTATTTTCAACTATATATCTTTTTGCAGCTAAAATAAATTCTGAACCCATTAAAATGGGATTTACAGTACGATCAGGAAGTGCTCCATGCCCCCCCAAACCTTGAATCTCAACGTGTAATTCGTCGCATGAAGCCATATATAACCCTTCTCTAAAACCAAAATGTCCGCATTTCAAATCAGGAAATACATGAAGTGCGATCATTTTCTCTACCTTGGGATTTTCAAGTCCTCCATCACGAATAATATAAGTTGCTCCACCTGGGTTTTTTTCCTCACCAGGTTGAAAAATCAACTTAACAGGCTGCTTGAGTTGATCTCTGTTTTGATAAATAATTTCAGCTACCCCCAATAAAATCGAGGTATGAACATCATGACCGCAAGCATGCATCACACCATTATTTTTACTTTTGTATGGGACATCATTTTCTTCTTGAATGGGCAGGGCATCTAAATCAGCTCTTAAGGCGATACATGCTTCATTTCCTTTATGATGATTTGCAAATATTACTGCGACTACACCTGTTTCCGAGATCAATGCATTATCTATTCCAATCTTTGACAAGGTATCTGATACGAATTTAGAGGAATTGTATTCCTTATACGATAGTTCTGGATAACTGTGCAGATGCTCTCGATAAGATTTAACCTTTTCATAAACCTTTTCGGTAAAGTTCTCGATTTGTTCAAAATCAATCGCCATCTGATGAGATTGATGTGTAACCCGAAAGAATCAATTTGATAGAGACCACCGCCATCAACAAACCAAAAATAAATTTAACTAGACCAGGTTGCAGTTTTAAAGAAAGTTTTGAACCAAAATAAGCTCCAACAAAAAAAGTAAATGCCACAACTAAACCATATTTCCAATTGACATCACCTGATTTCCAATAGTTGATGACACCCAATAAAACCACGGGCATGGACAAAATAAACAGACTCGTACCTTGGGCCTCATGTTGAGACAAACCTACCGCAAAAACCAAAGCAGGCACAATAATAATACCCCCACCAACACCTACAAATCCACTCAATATTCCTGCAGAAATACCGATCGAGAAAAGAATTAAAATCGTTTGAACTGTCATATCTAAAATAAGATCAAAAATACAAAATCTAATCCACTAACAAATTACACCCTCGGAGGTCAGACCTTTCAATTCTTCCTTTGAGCTGGAATGTATTTTCAATTCGCAAGCCAGAGTCTTCTGTCGCTATAAAACTACAACTATAGATGTTTGCCAAATCAATGACATTGATTCCTCCCCTTTTATTCTCTGCACAAATACTTAGTGGATCGTAAAGGTCGCGAATCACTATTTTCATCCAAGGAGGTGTTTCAAAAATAAAATCACTCTTGCAATAGGCTTGAGAAAGTAATTCTGTCATCCCATATTCGGAATACAACTCAGACATCTGAAGATCCTGATGAAGTTTTTGATGCAAGCCTTCCTTTGAAAGCTCCTTTCGTTTACCTTTCATTCCACCTGTTTCGATTACAATAGCATTTTTTAGATTGATTCCTTGATCACATAAATCCAACAAAGAATATGCAACTCCGAAAATTACAAGCGTTTTATTACATGTTTTAGTCTCAGCTATAACCCTCTTAATTTCTTCTATATCATTCATGATGAATTGAGAACTCGGCGAGCCACTTTTTTTAATAAGTGCATCAACCATATAAACCAAGCTAGAATTCCCTTGTTCAATATAATTTGGTAGCAATCCCAAAATAACGTGCTCCTTTATATTACCTACGAAATGTGCATAAGACCACTCGAAGGATTGCTCATAAATACTCACGTCAACCAATTCATGGCAACTGCGTTCTCCTAGCGTACCACTACTTTTAAAAAAACATTCAATATGATCGAATTGATTAGAAATAACTCGCTTGGATTTAAAAAAAGAAATGGGCAGAAAAGGGATGTCATTTAAGGAGTTTGGATTGGTTTTACCTATGGCGTAAACATAATTCGAATATACCTCACAATGGTTTATTTGATAATTGAAAACATCAAATGCGAGATCTTTAAATTCAGATCTAGAATGCGTTTTAAAGATTTTATCAGCCCAATTCACAGCACAAAGTTATCTATTATCATGCTACAATTAATAATCTCATTATTTTTGAACGAAATAGCAAGTTCATTGTTATTTTCACATGAACAAACCGACTACAATAAAGTGAAAAAAACTTGTGTGCTCATAATTCAGCTTGGTACTCCCGACAGCCCCAGAACAGGTGATGTAAGAAGATATCTCTCGGAATTCCTAAATGACCCAAGAGTTATTGATTTACCTTATGTAGCGAGAAAACTTCTCGTTAACGGGGTCATTGTCCCATTCAGAGCCCCCAAATCCGCAAAGATTTATAAAGAATTATGGGAAGTCAGTAATGGAGTTTCCCCCCTACTCATTCACACTCAAAATGTACAAAATCTTCTTCAACAGAGATTAGATGGAAAGGATGTCACCATTGAGTTTGCTATGCGATATCAAAATCCATCGATGGAATCCGTTTTAAATCGTATTCAGAAAGAAAATTATGACCAAATCATTATTCTGCCTCTTTTCCCACAATATGCAAGTGCATCAACAGGTTCTGCTATTGAAAAGGCCATGAGAATTATAAAAGATTGGTGGGTACTGCCCGAAATTAAAATTATTAACCAGTTTTGGGATTCTGAAGGTTATCTCAACTCAATTGTTGATAGAGCAAAGGCATTTGATATAAAAAATTATGACCACATTCTTTTTAGCTACCACGGACTTCCCAATCGACATGTTGATAAGGTATATGAGGGCTCCGACCTCTGTTCGGATCAGCCATGCGAAACACATTTAAACGAAGAGAATAAGCACTGCTATAAAGCCACAGCATATGCCACAACTCGTTTGCTTGCTGAGAAATTAAACTTGAAAGAAGACGATTACACGGTTTGTTTTCAATCACGATTAGACAAAAAATGGTTGACTCCTTTTTCCGATGAAGTTGTAGAAGAATGGGCAAAAAAAGGAGCCAAAAAGTTATTGGTGTTTTCGCCTGCTTTTGTTGCCGACTGCCTAGAAACGCTAATTGAAATAGGCACTGAATACCAAGAGATTTTTGAAGATTTAGGAGGTGAAAAAGTGGATCTCGTTCCGAGCTGTAACGACCATCCAGAATTTATTTCAGGGCTTGAAAAGCTAATTATTGATATCATGTAACTTGTACAACCTATAATAGTTTATTAATTTTGCCAAACATTTTAAAGAATATTATGTCAAATACCACAGAAAAAATTGCCTATAAAGTAAAAGATATATCCCTTGCAAATTGGGGTAGAAAAGAAATCAAATTGGCCGAAGCAGAGATGCCGGGTTTGATGAGTTTGAGACAAGAATATGGAGAATCCAAGCCTCTTGCTGGTGCAAGAATAGCAGGATGCCTTCACATGACGGTTCAAACTGCTGTCCTCATTGAAACCCTTGTTGAATTAGGTGCTGACGTTACCTGGTCATCATGTAATATTTTTTCAACTCAGGATCATGCTGCCGCTGCTATTGCTGCTGCAGGTGTTCCAGTTTATGCTTGGAAAGGAATGAATGAAGAGGAGTTTGATTGGTGTATAGAGCAAACATTATTTGCTTTTAAGGACGGTGAGCCGTTAAACATGATTTTAGATGATGGCGGTGATTTAACCAATATGGTTTTTGATCGATACCCTGAATTGACAAAAAACATTAAAGGATTATCTGAAGAAACAACAACGGGTGTTCATAGATTGTATGAAAGAAAAGCAAATGGAACACTTGTCATGCCTGCTATCAATGTAAATGATTCTGTTACAAAATCTAAGTTTGATAACAAATACGGATGTAAAGAGTCCTTGGTTGATGCCATTAGAAGAGCTACTGATACAATGATGGCCGGAAAAGTAGCTGTAGTTTGTGGCTACGGTGATGTTGGTAAAGGTTCAGCTGCTTCACTACGAGGTGCCGGAGCAAGAGTAATCGTTACTGAAGTTGATCCAATTTGTGCATTGCAAGCGGCAATGGATGGATTTGAGGTGAAAAAATTGAATTCTGTTGTCAATAACGTAGATATTGTCGTTACCACAACAGGCAATAAAGATATCGTAGTGGGATCACATTTTGAAAGTATGAAAGATAAAACCATCGTTTGTAACATTGGTCACTTTGATAACGAAATCGATATGGCATGGTTGAATGGAACTTACGGTGAGTCGAAAATAGAGATCAAACCTCAAGTG
>CAJWCX010000116.1 GCA_913031405.1 uncultured Flavobacteriales bacterium
TTTTGTGAGATGTCTTTTGTTCCCACATCCATGATTGATGTTTCGGACGGATTGGCCTCTGAGGTCATGCATCTGTCCAAAGCAAGTAAATGTTCTTTTTCTGTTTATTCTGATAAACTGCCCATTACAGAGAAAAGCATTTTAACTGCTGAAGAGCTTGGCCTAGATCCTTTTGTTTGTGCTTTAAATGGAGGGGAAGACTATGAGCTATTGTTTACGGCCCGTCAAGAGGACCATGATAAATTAAAAAACAATCCTAATTTCACCATTATTGGATTTGCCTCAGATCCTTCAAACGCAAATTTGTTAATCGATAAAAATGATACTGCAGTGACTTTAAATGCCCAAGGCTGGAGGCATTTCTAATCAATCTATTCGAGGGAGGTTAATCAATTCTTCGTGTATGATGCAAATTACAAATTCGCCAAAGACTTCTCGTTTTATTTTTTCTGCTTCAACTCGACTTCTAAAGTCTCCAACCTTAAGATTGAAATGAGGATTTTCGAAATTAACATAAGTATCAGTTAAGGGGTAAAGTTTTAAATACTTATCCCTTGCTTGATCAACAATTTCTTTGTCAGAATCAAGGCATATTTGTAATCGGTACCCTATTATTTTGTCAGTTCTTTTTTCCACCTCAAGAAGATCGTCAACCCGCTCATCACAATGTATTGCAATGTGGTTTTCGGTTTTTTCAGTTTGGCCATGTCCAAAATAGCTAAGCAGAAAACCAAAAAGAAACAAGAGGTTCTTTGTCATTTTGATTTTTTTATCGAGTCGTTATTAGTTATTACGAAAATAATCAAAATAGTTTCATTTCACTTCAGGCCCTTATTTAGAATGGTTTTAAATTAATATTAATCGCTTTCTTTTTGTCATAAAAGTGTCATGAAGACAAGGAAACTCCGTAATTTTGGAACGATAAAAAATATGCAATTAGAATGTTGCGCATTATTTTGAGTTTGAGTTAAATGAAAAAAGCTGACTATCAAAGGTTTAAGGGCAAAAAGCCTGTTCTTGTAGGACTGTTTTTGCTTGCCTTTCTTTATTTATCGCCCTCCTATTTTTCTCAAGGTGAAGGCCTTTTCAAGGCAAAGTGCGCTACTTGTCATGCTGTTTTTCAAAACGGAACGGGTCCGAAGCTTTATGGTGCCGTGCAACGCTGGGAGGATGCCGGTGAGGGAGATCTCATTTATGAATGGGTTAGAAATAATGCGGCACTAAGAGCTAGTGGTAAATCCAAAAGAGCGGCTGAGGTGTTTGCCGAATACAAAGGTAGTGTCATGACCGTTTTTGCGGACCTTACTGATGATCAAATCAAATCTATTTTTGATTGGGTAGATGCGCAAGATCCAGATGCTGGTGGTGGTGGTGGTGGAAATTTAGCTGCCGCAGATATTGGTGGTGAAGAAGATGAAGAGGAGGGAATTCCTTGGACTTGGATTATTTTGGGTGTGATGTTTGTGATAATCATCATGGCCGTAAGTGGTGTTCGTCGTCAACTGAAAATTGCAACCAAAGAATCAGAACCTGCTTCAACTTCCTTAACATACGTTGATGAATTCAAAATCTGGGCCTGGAAGTACAGACTATATGTTGGTTTAGCCACATTGGTGTTGGTTTTGTCTGTAGTAGTTACTTTGTTTCAAACCCTATACGGCGTAAATGTGATGGAAAATTATCAACCATCTCAGCCCATTGCCTTTCCTCATAGCGTTCATGCAGGAATAAATGGTATTGATTGTAAGTACTGTCACAATTCAGTGACAAAATCAAAATCAGCTGGTATTCCTTCAGTGAATGTCTGTATGAATTGTCATAAAAAAATCAATGGTGAAGGTAAAGAATGGCAAGGTGAAATCAATAAAATATACGCAGCAGCTGGATGGAACCCTAACAAAGGTCCTGCTGGTGAGTATACCGGTGATACTGATCCCATAGTCTGGAATAAAGTTCATAATTTACCCGATCATGTTTACTTTAATCACGCTCAACACGTTGTTGTTGGCGGCCTTGACTGCAAGCAATGTCATGGTGACATGGCCAAATTAGAGGATTTGGCGAAAGTACAGCCTCATCAGGCATTGAATTTAATAGAGGAGAACATAGCTGCTGGAGTTGAGTTCACAAAACCAACCTTAACCATGGGCTGGTGTATTGAGTGTCATGGACAGTATAGCGTTAACATAACTGATGGAAAAAGCGGATATTATGAAGAGATTCATAATAGGTTGAAAAAGAACAATTACAATTTATTGAATAAATATACAGATGACGGTAAGGTCACCGTAGGGGAACTCGGTGGATGGGAATGCGCAAAATGTCACTATTAAATGGCAGAAGTGATATTGTTAAGATTTTAAAGTATGTCAAACGAAAGAAAATATTGGAAAGGAATTGAAGAGCTCAATCAAACGGCCTCTTTTCAAGAATCTTTGGAATCTGAATTCCCTCAATCAAATTCATCAGTAGAAGGGCTTTTAGCTGACGATCAATTGAACGAGTCTAGTACTGGGAGAAGAGATTTTCTAAAATTTCTTGGTTTTTCTGTAGCTGCAGCGACGGTAGCTGCGTGTGAGGCTCCTGTTATAAAAGCTGTTCCATATGTGATGAAGCCAGAAAACGTAACTCCTGGTATGCCAACTTGGTATGCCTCGACTTATTATGACGGGTCTTCATATGCAAGTATTCTAGTAAAGACAAGAGAGGCTCGACCTATCTTCATTAAAGGGAATGCAGATTTTGGTTTTTCTCATGGAGTTGTTAATGCTCAGATTATTGCCTCGGTTCTTGGATTGTATGATAGTGAAAGATTACAGTATCCTCTAGTAAAAGGAAAAAAGTCAACATGGCTTGATGTTGATAAAAAAATCAATACATCTTTAAAGAAAGCAAAAAAAGTAGTCTTAATTTCTAGCACAATTATCAGTCCTTCCTTGCTGGGTGTAATAGATTCATTTGGGGATTCAGGATCTTTTGAATTTGATCATATTCAGTATGATGCAATATCCTATTCCGCTATTCGTAAAGCGAATGAGCTAAATTTTGGAAAACGTATTATTCCTAATTATGACTTTTTGGAGGCTAAAAGTATTGTTTCGATCAATGCAGACTTCCTGAATACGTGGATTATGCCTACGGAATTTTCATGTCAATACGGACAAAGAAGAAATCCTGATGATGACTGGGGGATGTCAAAGCACTTCCAGTTTGAAGCAGTAATGAGCATGACTGGCTCAAACGCCGATTATCGTGCCATGACCAAACCATCTGAGGAGGAAGCAGTATTAAAATATATTTTAGCAAGCCTTAAAGGAATGTCGGGAACTTTACCATCTGGCTTGAAGAAGACAGCTGACTTGGCCGTGAAGGCTCTTAGAAAAAGCAAGAATCAGTCTTTGGTTATCTGTGGTACAAATAACCTTGGTTTACAGCTACTAGTCAATGAGATCAATGAATTATTAGGTGCTTATGGAACCACTATTGACCTATACAATGAGGTCAATCTGTTTAAATCCGAGGAAGCTAAAATGATGCGTTTTGTGGATGAAATGTCGAGTGGTCAACATAAAGACTCGGTCGTTATGTTTTACAATACAAATCCTGCCTACACTCTTCCTAATGCCGAAGTCTTTAGAAAAGGCTTGAAAAATGTAAAGGCCTCTATTTCGTTGAATTCACATGAGGATGAAACAGGATCCTTAAGCACATATTGTTGTCCAGACCACCATTCTTTAGAGTCATGGGGTGATCATCACCCTAAGTCCAACCATTATGCTTTATCACAACCTACCATAACACCCCTACACGATACAGCTTGCGCTATAGAGTCTTTCGGGGTTTGGTCTGGTAAGACAGTTAGGGAAGGTAAAACCTCAGAGTTTTCTTATAAAACAATTCAAGAGACTTGTTCCAGCCTTACTGGTGAAGACTTTAATATGGTTGTTCACAATAGCTGTATTACACTTCCAACGCCAACACTTGAAGATTCATTCTCCTTTAACTCAGTTGCCCCATATGGATTCCCATCTTTCAAAAAGGGGCTTGAAGTTATTACTTACTTAAAGACAGGTATTGGAGATGGTAAGTTTGCTAGTAATCCATGGCTTCAGGAGATGCCTGATCCTATATCTAAGGTAACTTGGGACAATTACATTACGATGAATCCTGTTGAAATGACAAAAAAAGGATTCAGAACAACATACGACCAAGAGAATGGAGTGTCTATGGCTAAAATATCAGCCAATGGTAAACAATTCACTTTGCCGGTATATCCTTCTCCAGGTCAAGCGATAGGAACGGTTGGTGTTGCCTTGGGTTATGGTCGTGGTGCAAATGGTGAAAAAATTGGTAAAGCAGCATACGAAACTACAGAATACGGAGGTTATAAAGTAGATGAAAAAGGAAACCCAAAACCAATTGGTGAAAATGCCTTTCCTTTTATGTCATCTAATGGTGAAGAATTTCTTTTAGCCAATAATGCTTCGATGTCTAAGGTAGACGGGGAGTATATCATCGCAGCCACCCAAATACATCATACTGTGATGGGGCGTCATTCGATTGTAAGAGAAACCACAAAGAGTATATACGATAAGGAAGGAAAAGAAAGTTATAACCCATCACATACCTTACAGACTATTGACGACGACCTTCATCATGTTGAGAAACCAGTAGAGGAATTTGATTTATGGGATCAGCATCCTGTCGAAAATGTTGGTCATCGATGGGCAATGACAATTGATTTAAATTCTTGTTTTGGATGTGGATCATGTTTGATAGCTTGTCAAGCTGAAAATAATGTTCCTGTTGTTGGGAAAGATGAGGTCCGAAGAGGTAGAGAAATGCATTGGTTACGTCTCGATCGTTATTATTCTAGTGATGAAGAGGCGGTTATTGGAACAAAAAAGGATAAGAATGACTTTTCTTATTCAGAAGCCGAATTGGCTTCCTTGAATCCTAAAGTGGTCCATATGCCGATGATGTGTCAGCATTGTAACCATGCTCCATGTGAAACTGTTTGTCCTGTTGCTGCTACCACTCATAGTAATGAAGGCTTCAACCAGATGACTTATAA
>CAJWCX010000117.1 GCA_913031405.1 uncultured Flavobacteriales bacterium
CTTTCTTTTACCGAAACAAAATGGAATACAGCTTCTCCTGTATACAACATTGCTTGGAAAAGAATGAGGAAAAAGATGATGCGTTTGCCTTAGGATTCAAAAGAAGAGGAACCTGGTGGAAGGTAGAAAATTTAAACAAACCATCAGGACTTTTTGATAAAGAATGGGAGGAAAAGCTCGTACAGGTCAGATTATTTTTAGAACAAACAGGTTTAAAAGCGTGGCATCCGCCCCAAAAAACTGGATTTTTTCGGCACATTGTAGTCCGAAAGTCGTTTATGTCAGACCAGCTCTTAATCAATCTTGTAACCTCCTCTGAAGAATTGGAACAGTTTGACTTGGATGCATTCAGTTCATTTTTAAAACAACTTTTTGGAAACCGAATTGCGGGACTGCTTCACACCATAAATGATAATGTAGCTGACCGAGCCAAAATAGAGAATGGAAACAGTCAACTGTTATTTGGAGAAAATTACATAGAAGAAAATCTATTAGGCCTCAGGTTTCAAATGAGTATGGAAAGCTTCTTTCAAACCAATCCAAAATGTGCTGAACTACTCTACTCAAAAGCTTTGGATTATGTTTTTGAAGATGAAATAAGCGATGATAAAGTGGTTATGGATCTATTTTGCGGTACCGGAACCATAGGGCAATTACTCTCCCAAAGGAATAAAAAAGTTAAGATTATTGGTGTGGACATTGTTGAACAAGCCATTGAAGATGCCCGTAAAAACGCAGAAGCCAACGAACTAGAAAACATCGAGTTTTATGCTTCGGATGTTGGTAAGTTTTTAAAAATACATCCAGAATATATTGGTAAAATAGACACCATTATTTTGGATCCTCCTCGAGCGGGAATCGCACCAAAAACACTTCAAAAAATCATCGCCTTAGATGCCAAAAGGATGGTTTATATTTCATGTAATCCTTCAACACAGGCAAGAGATACCTCTACCTTATCGGATGCAGGATTTGAGCTTATACATTACTGTCTCGTTGATCAATTTCCTCATACCGGACATATTGAATCCATTGCTAAATTTAAGAAAAAATGAATGTTGAAATCATTTCTATAGGTGATGAACTGTTAATTGGTCAAACCGTTAATACAAATACTTCATGGATTGGAATGGAGCTTTCTAATATTGGTGCTCGTATTTTAAAAACCACAACCATCTCTGATCAAAAAAAGGAAATCATTGATAGCCTCATAGAAATAGATAATAAAACGGATTGCGTTATTATTACCGGAGGATTAGGTCCTACAAAAGATGATATTACAAAGCACACCCTCTGTGAATATTTTGAGACCAGTTTAGAGATACACGAACCCACCTTAGATAAAATAAAAACATTTTTTGCTCAACGGAAGCGACCCATGCTAGAAACAAATCACCTTCAAGCAGCCCTTCCAAAAACATGTGATATTCTTGAAAATAATTATGGCACGGCAGCGGGAATGTGGTTTGAAAAAGATCAAGTCATTTATATCAGTCTTCCTGGTGTTCCATATGAAATGAAAGGAATTATGACTGAACAAGTGATTCCAAGATTACAATCAAAATTCGCCTTGAAATCAATGTATTTTAAAACAGCCATGACGCAAGGCATTGGAGAATCTTTTTTAGCCGAATTGATTAAGGATTGGGAAGATACAGTCTATTCAAATGGTTTATCATTGGCCTATCTCCCTTCTCCTGGAATTGTGAAGCTTAGACTTTCCTCTCAGAAAGGTAGAAAAGACGAAAAAAAGATTGATGCCTTATTTAAACAATTAGAGACGATCGTTCCTCAATATGTATATGGTTATAATTCGGATACATTATCCTCAGTCATTGGAACCATTTTAAAAGAAAGACAATTAAGTATTGGAACTGTTGAGAGTTGTACAGCCGGTAAATTAGCTAGTGAGATCACAAAAACATCAGGTTCTTCTGCCTATTATATGGGTTCTCTATTGACCTATTCCAATGAACTGAAGGAAGAATTAGCAGATGTACCAAAGGCACTTATTCAAGAAAATGGCTCAGTGAGTGAAGAGGTTGCAAGAGCAATGGCTGAAGGAGGGAAATCAAGACTTGATGTAGACCTTTGCATATCTACAACAGGAATTGCGGGTCCAACTGGAGGGTCGGAGAATAAACCAGTAGGTTTGGTCTGGGTCGCCATTGCAACACCCGGAACGACAATCACCCGGAAATTTCATTTTAGTCAGCACAGAGAGCGTAATATACACATGACTGTACTCTGTGCTTTAAATCTACTTAGAAACAGCTTATCGTCTTAAAAACTACTTTGATTTCCCCTCTATTTTAAAGGTATATTGAAGGCTAATTGTTCGAGGAGCTTCAATCTTTAGAGGCCTCAGAGAATAGGATCGGTTTAGAATATTACTACCGATAAGTGCCAGTTTATGTTCATCATTAAAATTAAAGGAAATTCGAGTATCAAAAATCCAGTTTCCAAAGCGATGTGAATTGAAAAAATCCATATACTGTAAATCTTGCAAAACTACGACATCCGTTGTGAACTCCTCAAAATCCTTAATAATGGCATCCATATTTACGATTTTAGAAAAATACTTTGCACTAGCTCCAATTGAAAACTTATTTTTCCATGTGTATTCACAATCCAACTTTACATTATGTAAAAACCGATACTTTAATATACCATTCGACCCATCTAAAGAAGTAGAATTATAACTAAACTCGCGCTGATTGGAATCAATAGCATAAACATAATCGGGAGTAAGCGTTGTAGGAACAATGTAATTATACCCCATCAAAAACATCATTTTGCTGTTGTCTTTAAACTCCGCAAAACCTGTGAATGAAGCATCAATTCCTACAACTCTCGAATCTCCGGTATTCAGAAACATAAAACCGGCACTTGATCCCATAGATTCAACACTAGTGAGCTCATTCCAAATACCAAACATATATTCAATGGTGTTTTGATATTCTTGCCAAAAAGCAGCAACATCAAGATAACCGTATAAACCTCCAAATTTCAAACCCTGTTTGATCCCTACTTCAGCATTCCAGCTGCTTTCAGGAAGTAATTTGGGGTTTGGAAACACACCAAAATTACCTACTCCAGTACGAATAAAACGCTCAGTAATAGTTGGAAATCGATATCCTTGACCGTAGGAGGCTCTTAGGTAAGTTTCTTGATAAATTTTAAGACTCGATCCAGCACGAAAAATGGGCTTTAATGCAGTAATGGAATCATTAAGCTGAAAATACTCAATCCTTCCTCCGGCAGATAATGTAAGAATATTCTTTACTTTGGTTTCTACTTGAGAATAAGCCGAAACATTTAATATTCTATTGTTGGGAGTACCTGAACCTGTATAGATATTTGCAAAAGAATTTGTATATGTGCTGGTCAATCCTCCGATAAACTCCAAACCCTTAAGCTCTTTATACTTTTTCTTGTACATATAATCAACATAATAGGTTGTTGCGTTATTGGATTGATTTGCACTCATTTCATTATCGACGCGTAAAACACGACCTCTCAAAAAATGCTTCCCATTGGTCTGAGAGTGAAAATGAACAAAAGGATCTAGATTAAAAATAACCTGGTCCTGAAGAAAAATAGCTCCTGGATAAGCTCGGTAAAGTCCTGATGAGTCATTTAACCATGCCAATGGCATGTTCGTATGCATCACCATAAAATTTCCATTAAGACCATAACTCAGTCCTTTGGTTTTCTTTGAACGATACCGCAAATTAAAATTCACCCTACCTCGTTTAGAAATCAAATCAGATTCGCTGAAATTTGAGATCGTATCGGGAAATACAGTGGCAACAGTATCATCTGTGATAGGCGGTCCGATATATCCATGATCAAAATTAATATTCCCCCCAACAACTACATCGAGGTTACCAAACATTTGAGAATGTAAAAAATTGGCACCAAAAATACCGGGATATTTATTCCACCAAGTTGCTCCTTCTTGATCAGGCTTGGAATAAAAACCTGAATAAAGATTGATTTTTGTTTTTGGCTTTGCCCCGGGATAAGCTGTTCTAATATTTACCGATCCTGACAAAGCAGAACTTCCTGACAAAACGGATGCGGCTCCCTTCACAACCTCAATTTGACTAATATTTTCTACAGGAATAAATCCCCATTCAGGACGACCTGCATCGCCTGACAGCATTGGCATATCGTCAACAATAACCGCTACTTTTGATCCTACACCAAAAGTAAAGCCACTACCACCGCGTATTTGAGGCTCGCCGTCTAAAATGTTGAGTCCAGGTGTTTGATCTAATACTGTTTCAATACTTCTTGTGTTTTTATTTTCGATCAACTCCGGTTTGATCACTACCATTGTCACCGTCTGCTCCTCTATAGGTTTATCAAATTTACCCACCTTCACATCAATCTCGCTGAACTCTTTGATGTAAGAAAATAAAGTAAAATTGACTTCTTTCTCTTCTCCATTATTGAGATTGAGCGTAATAGTATCTGACTTCATACCTGTATATCTACAGATCAATTTACATTTGCCAGAAGGAACAGAAAGAACATATTTGCCATCAAAGTCGGCAATGGCACCAATTGATACATCGGTCCTATAGATAATTGAGGCTCCTGTTAAAACTTCACCAATTTCGTCAACGACCTTCCCAAATATTTTCGCGTTGTCTTGTGCCCAACTTTGAACAGTGAAAAGGAGCAACAGAAAGACCGAAGGAATTCGAATCATAAATTGATGTTAATCCGCAATAATCTTAGAAGATCCAAATTTATGGGACACAATATACATTCCTGAATTCAACAAAACACCATTTAAGTCTCCATAATTCCCCCTAATTACTTCTTTGCCCATCAAATCGCTTATGACAAGAATTTCATCTTCTGGGAAAGAACTCGATAGATGCACTCCTGTAGATGAATGATATCCAATCCAATTATCTGAATCTGTTTCAACTATACCAGCTCCAGAATTGTATATCAACTCCACATCATCGATGAATATTTCATCTCCATCGCTACCTCCTCCAGGAATACTATTTGTTGTAAAAGTAACTAGTATAAATTCTGGGGTAGTTG
>CAJWCX010000118.1 GCA_913031405.1 uncultured Flavobacteriales bacterium
TGAGATAACGACTGAAACCCCAATAAAAAAATCAAAAACGAAAACGTAACTATTCTCATAATATAATGGCGTGTCTTTCAACTTAATATTTCTGTTTTTTGAAAGTAACTACTCTAATCAAAAAACCCTTCAATGCAAAGGTAGTCAAATTGACACTTTGTATGTAACTAATTTAACTTTTCTGCGTGTATTTAACGCAATTATTTAACGATAGGTTTCATTAAAAGTTGCTTTGTTCATTTCAATCGTTTGATTTGCTATTTTTGAACATACACTTTCACCTTGGAAGAAATTATTTCAGTTTTAAAAGAATTACGGGAAGAAGTATTGATTTTTCCCAGCAATGACTTATTAGTTAACCTAAGCAATCAAAAGGTTTGTGACCTAAATATAAATCCTGAAAACTTCGATCAACAGATATCTAAAATGATTCGGGAATCGAAAACCATGGAAAAACAAACAGGATTGAATCCCATGTGTGTGGCCCAGGGCTCTATTCGACTATTTGTTCAATCTACAGAGATAAACAGCCCTGTTTTTCTTACTCCGGTTGAGATGACTATTTCGCCCTCCAAAGAAAAATTCAAATTAGTGCGTATTACTGATCATCCGATAATCAATCCCTTTATCATTCATCACTTTAATATTCAAAGTGATAAAGAAGATATGATTATTGATTTTGAGTCTCTTGAAAAATTATTGGATTTAGAAACCAATCAGATTAAAAAAAATGATCTTTTTCTTGGTAATTTTCATCCCAAAAGATTTTCTTTCTTAAGAGAGATTGAAGGCGTGATTGATCAGAACCTTAAATCATCAAACGCCCTTAAAGATATTTTTGGAAATGAATCAAACAATAATCACCTTCAATTAGAATCGGAGTACCCTTTATTTAGGAATGATGACGACCAATGTCTTGTTTACGAAAAAATTAAAAACGGCTCTGTTGTTGTTCAAGGACCGCCTGGTACGGGGAAATCTCAGGTAATAGGAAACATTATTGCAAGCACTATTGCTTCTCATCAAAGTGCTCTACTTATTTCCGAAAAAAAAGTGGCTCTAGATGTTATTCAAAACAAATTAAAGAAAAAAGGATTAGACCCTTTGTGTTTTCAAATTCCTTCACGTCATGCCAATCGTCAGTTTATTTTTGAATTGAAGAAAAGCTGGGACTTCTTCAATGAAATGAATCCTGGCCCTAAAAAATCTTTTCATAGAAAATTTCAACAGCAAAATAAGATTTATAACATTCTTGAAAATCATTCAAAAGTTCAAGGATGTACAATATACGAGCTGATTAAAATTATTAATGAACATAAAAATTTGGCCATTACGCAAAGTGGAAACACAATTACAATGGGAGAATACAAAAGTGCTGAAACAATATTTTCAAAAATCCCAAATGAATTAATGTTGGTTCTCAAGTTTTTTAAACCCAAACTAACTGCCGGTGATTTTTTACAATTTGATGAAGACTTAAATCAAGTTTTATCAGTTTTAAAAAAAGTCAAAGATACCCAAAATGTGAAGAATTGGGAACAATTAAATAAAACACTTCAATCATTGTTACGCTATCACAATTTTAATACGAAAACATATCAACAATATGGACATTTTCTCTCAAGTAAAAATAAAGCATTCACGACCTTAAAGAAACAACTTAACCATTATGAAACACAGATAAAGATCTTACAAGAAAATGAATCTCATTGGCTTCAAAAACCAAACAATGAAGAATTAAAATTTCTTAAAGAAATACTTCTCAATAAAAAGTCGATAATTCAGGACATAAAATGGCGCTGGACATGGCGGAAATGGACAAGGAGTCCAAAAGCCAACGCCGAGAAGATGATCGATAACCGTATACAGTTATTGAAAAAAACTGAAAAACGAGATTGGGTTTTAAAAAAGTTTTATGACCTAGGGATTTCCGATACAGATACAGAGGTGGAACTCGTGACTACTCTGATTGAAAACACCGACATCGCGCATTGGGAACAATATCAAATTGAAAAAAATACTTCATATGACTCTATAAGTCACAAGGACTTATATAGATCTATTGATATTTTAAAGCACTGTTTTGACTTTAAGGGAGAAGATCAACCGTTAGAAATCCTGAACCTGCTTTCCCAAAAAAAAGACCTGCTATTAGGGTGCTGGGCTGATATTAAGCAACTTCCCGATAAAATATATCCATATCTTGATACGAATACTCGGATTATTAAAGAAAATATTCAAAAAAATGTAGCAAGAAACCTTCTTTGCATGAATCCAGAATTAAAACAATTTTCTACTTCTAATTTTCTAAGTGAATGTATCTCGGTACAAAAAAACTTTGATAAAGAGTCTCGTACGTATGCAGATCAATTAATTATCAACCGTTTTGACCAATTTCAATATTTGGAAAACTTAACTAAAACATCCCCGCAAAAACTCAATGAAGAAGATAAAACACTTCGAAAAAAACTTAAAAAAGGAAAGTCAATTCTGATAAAAGAGTTTGGAAAGAAAAAGTCTCATCAAACCATTAGAAAACTATTCAACTCCGAGGCCTATTTGTGGATTCAAACCTTGAAGCCAATATGGTTGTCTAATCCTAATAATTTATCAGAAAGTATTCCGTTGAAAGAAGAAATCTTTGACTACCTCATTGCTGATGAATCAAGTCAACTCTTATTGAGTCACTCAATAGGGGGACTTCAAAGAGCAAAAAAAGCAGTCATTTGTGGGGACCCGCAACAAATGTCACCTGGTAGCTATTTTCAGAAAAAACAAATTTTGGAAATTGATCTTTTGCATCATGCCAATTATTATCTTAATCATGTATTTCTATCGAACCATTACAGAAGTGAACACCCCGACCTAATCGATTTTTCAAACCGCTTCTTTTATAACAATAAGCTAAAAGCTTTTCGGGATCATTCATGTGTAAAACATCCGATACAACATCATTTTGTTGAGAACGGATTTTATTTTGAAAGAACAAATCTAGTTGAGGCACAACAAATTTGTAAATTCATTTCGACCCATATCGAGTCGAATGAAAAAATAGGAATAGTAGCATTCTCCAAAGCTCAACTATCGTGTATTTACAATCATTTAGATGCAAAGACGAGGTCTAAATTAGATCAGCGAATAGAAAAGGATAGCTTATTTTTCCAGTCTTTAGAAAAAGTTCAGGGGGATGAATGCGACCGATTGATTATTAGTTTTGGGTATGGATATAATAACGATCATAAATTTGAATTGCGTTTTGGACCTGTTAATATGCATGGAGGACATAAACGGCTTAATGTTTTGTTTTCAAGAGCAAAAAGAAAAATAGACTTCTTTTCATCCATCAAACTTAAAGACTTTCCTTCTTCTAAAAACCAAGGAGTCATATACCTTAAAAAATGGTTTGAATTACTCGAAAAAGACAACATAAATACTTTACCTCAATCAAACATTTCTTTAGCGTCCATATTAGATAATTGTAATGGATTTAATGATCTAATTTCATATCTACATGTATACCAAAGTAGAGGCTATTTAGTTTCTCTTTGAGGCACAGGGTCATTCCCGCACCCTCCACCAGGTCGACAAGAAAGTATTCGCTTGACACCAAGCATCAAACCCTTGAAAGGACCCCAAATTTTCAGTGCCTCAATCATATAAGCTGAACAAGACGGCTCATAACGACATGATCTTGGAAACAAAGGAGATATAAAAATTTGATAAATCCGAACTAGGAAAATTAACGGAAATGAAATAAAAAGGAATACAAATTTCATTCTCAAAGGTAACTGTTTTCACATTTCATTGTTACTAAATCAAAGTGTAATGTCAGTAATGTTATTCGATTAATAAATAGTTTTAGAATATGACAAAACTCATCTTCATTTTATTACTTACTTTCTCTGCAACAATAACATATTGTCAAAACCAATCCTGGGACAGTGAAAAAATTGTTGTTCATGATCAAAACATAGTAAGTCATGTCATGTCTGCGCATCAGATCTTTGAAAAAAGATGGGATATTCTTCCTCAAGCTCAATTCTGGAAAAAAATCATGTGCTTAAGCCCTGACACATGTATTGTGAATATTGCAAAAAATAGACATGTCCTTGAAAGCATCTCCTCAGACCAATGGATTTACCTATCTAGAGAAGAAAAAAGAAAGTTTCGAGACAGTATTAGGATTAAATATAATCTAACGCAAGATGATCTTGTTTACGTAACTTCAGGCAAAAATCATTTTTACAATTTTAACGATGTATACCCTTCAATTTCAAAAGGAATTTACATTTTTGATAGTCTTTCTGTCGATCCATGGTATGCACAATCCATATTGCTAATTGAAAGTCCCGGGCAATTAAAAAAATCAGTTTCGGGAGCATATGGACCGTTCCAACTTATGCCTGGTGTTGCTAGAGCTCAAGGACTAATTGTGAATCGTTCTGTTGACGAACGATCTGATTTTAAAAAATCAGCATTTGGAGCAGCTAGTTTAATCAAAAAAATATGTATCCCAGAAACAAAAAAGATTTTGAATACACACCATATTAAATATGATGAAAATGACATTTGGTTTAGGCTACTAGTCCTTCATGTTTACCACGCAGGAGCTTACAATGTAGGGGCTGTAATAGACAAGATTAATCCTAAACTTGGCACTCAAGAACTCATTAAATCAATGTGGCAAAACAAAGCGGCTGGGTTTGGAAACTGCTCTCAAAATTATAGTCAAATAGCTATTGCTGCAAATCTGATTTTACATGACATAGTTTATGAAAATTGTCATAAAATTATCGAAAAAGAAAGTCGCTAGTGCGATTTAAAACTTATGGATACGGAGTTGACGCAATGCCTGGTGTTTTTTTCAGTAAAACCTTCACCGCTAAAAACGTGACCCAAATGCCCTTCGCAATTGGAGCATACAATTTCTATTCGTTGGCCATCTGCATCCGGTATTCTTTGAACTGATCCTGAAATCTCATCATCGAAACTTGGCCAGCCACAACCT
>CAJWCX010000119.1 GCA_913031405.1 uncultured Flavobacteriales bacterium
AGATCAATATTCAAGAAAATTTAAACTTATCACTAAACCTTTCAGCGTACCACATCATAGTAGGTGATTACTCAAAAGCGGTAAGAATCCTGAATTTTATGTCAGAATCTGATAAATATTACCAGAAGGTAATGGGTAGAGAATGGTTGATCAGAAAAGAAATGATTTTGGCTATTGCTCAAATATCAATTGGAAATACTGAATATAGCCTGAAGATCATGAATACAATTGAATCTAAACACAAAGAAATGTTGGACTTTGACCAATATGGTATGGTCCGTCATTTTATGAGCGCTATCAAAAAATATATCAAAAACCCGCACGAAGCTGATCAAAAGATGTTATCAGAATTTGAGCGTAAAATAAACTTGCGAAAAGAGAAAGTATTTAGGGACCCTAGATTAATTATCTTTTATGCTTGGATGCGTTCTAAGTACGCTAAAAAAGATACCTATGAAATTCTAATGGAAGAATATAAACGTATTAAATAAATCGTGATACATTCTTGGCAATCTGAACGGCATTGGTGGCTGCTCCCTTTCTAAGATTATCGGACACAATCCAAAGATTCAGGGTTTTGGGTTGAGTTTCATCTCTTCGAATACGCCCAACGAATACATCATTTTTACCTTCGGCGGTTATTGGCATAGGATACACATTATTGTGCGGGTCATCTGAAATCGTAATACCCGACATTTCTGAAAGGAGCTTTTTTACTTCATCAATATCAAATTCCGTTTCAAATTCTATATTGACAGATTCGGAATGCCCTCCGATTACAGGAATACGCACCGCTGTTGCCGTTACAGAAATATTGGGATCCAATATCTTTTTGGTTTCATTCGTGAGTTTCATTTCCTCCTTGGTATAACCATTCTCCATAAAAACATCGCATTGAGGAATACAATTTTGATCAATAGGATATGGATAAGCACGCTCCCCATCAATATTATTGCGCTCGTTTTCCATTTGACGAACCGCCTTAACACCTGTTCCTGTAACAGATTGATAAGTCGAAAGAACAACTCTTCTGACTCGATATTTGTCGTTTAAAGGCTTCAATACCAAAACCAATTGGATAGTACTGCAATTTGGATTAGCAATAATTTTATCTTCAATATCAAGCTCATTACCATTGATTTCTGGTACGATTAGTTTTTTTGAAGGATCCATCCTCCAAGCCGAAGAATTATCTATAACAACCGTTCCTAGTTCAGCAAATTTCGGAGCCCATTTGATCGAAGTCTCTCCACCTGCCGAAAAGAGAGCGATATCAGGACGAGATTTTAGAGCTGCTTCCATACTCATCACCGTAAATTGTTCTCCGTTGTATGAAATCTCTCTTCCTATTGATTTCGAGGACGCAACAGGGATGAGTTGCGAAATATTCAATCCCTCTTCCTCAAAAACCTTTAGCATTATCTTACCCACCATTCCGGTCACCCCAACGACTGCTACTTTCATTAATGTTTTTTATTTAAACTTTTAATCACAAAAAGATGACTGTAAAATTAATATATTTGAGTTCAGTTGATTCTATGCAAATAAAAATACTTTTTCTATTCTTCACTTTGCCATTTCTTTCAATCTCCCAATTGACGGATGATTTTTCAGATGGAGACTTCTTAAACAACCTAGAATGGAATGGATCTACTGAGGATTACATCATCAATTCAGATCAAAAACTGCAACTTAATAATTCTGAGGCAGCAACATCATACCTGAGCACACCTCATTATTTCACTTCAATTGAACAAAAGGAATGGCACATATGGACAAAACAAAGTTTTTCTCCGTCATCGAGTAATAACGGAAGAATCTATCTCACGGCCGACAATCCAGATCTTAGCATAACAGAAAATGGGTACTATATACAGCTCGGAGAGTCAGGTTCGAACGATGCACTTCGGCTTTTTAAATTAGAAGATGGAGTATCAACTCTACTTTGTTCTGGCTCAGATGGACAAATTGCATCGAGTTTTCAGGTAAGTATAAAGGTAACTTACGATGGAGTATGGAGTCTATATACTGATTTCACTGGAGGGACAGACTATAATCTAGAGAGTAGCAGTGCAGAAGCTAACTCTTTTGTAGGCAGCCACTTTGGTTTCATCGATACCTACACCGTCAGTAATTCAACAAAATTTTATTACGACGATATTTATTTAGGGGATATGATTATTGACACAGAAGCTCCTCTAATGACCGAGGTATCAGTAATAAGCCCTACCCAAATAGACATTTTTTTTAATGAATCACTCGACGAAGTATCAAGTACTTTATTGTCGAATTATGAAATTCAACCTAGTCTAGGTATCAATTCTGTTTCTTTGGACGGGTCTAACTCTTCGTTGATACATATGAATACAGTTGCCCCACTTCAAAATGGGAGCACCTATACATTGTCATCAACCAACATAGAGGACCTATCAGGTAATACATCCCAGTCACAATCAATCTCATTTGATTATTTGATTGGCGAAAATGCGGTAGAAGGAGATCTTATTATCACAGAAGTTTTTGCAGACCCCACGCCTGCGATAGGTCTTCCAGAATGTGAATTTATTGAGATATATAACGCGAGTAATAAAATTATCAATCTTTATGATTGGAAAATTCAAGATGCTTCATCAAGCGGAACAATTTCGGAGGGTTGGATTATGCCAAATACATACATGCTTTTGACATCCACATCTAACATTGACTCATTTAATATTTCCAACCTGCTTTCCGTAGTAAGTTTCCCAAGCTTAAATAATTCGAGTGATGATGTAAAACTATTGAACATTGACGATGTCATTATCGATGAAATTAGCTACACAGACGATTGGTATGGTGACGACATCAAAAAACTAGGTGGTTACTCCTTAGAAAGAATCAACCCAAACGACCCCTGCTCTGATCGTTCCAATTGGTCTGCGTCGGAAGCCTCGACTGGAGGGTCACCAGGAATCATTAACTCTGTATTCGATGAAACGCCAGACTTAACAGCACCCTCCATTAGTGAGATAACTGTTTTGCCACCATCATATATTGAAGTCAACTTCAATGAAGGAATGGATTCCACATCCCTAGTCGGTGCATCCATCAACACCAGCCCTATGCTTAGCGTCCAAAACATATTTGTTGCCAACGAATTCTCCAAGCAAATGATTGTGGAATTCAATGAGAATATTCAGGCAGGTGTATTGCACAATATATACATTGAAAATATTCAAGATTGCTGGCTCAATTCTTCAACAATCAATAGCACATTTGTGAGAACTGAAAACGGAGAGATTGGGGATTTGGTAATCAATGAATTTGTGAGTAACCCCTATTCGGATGGAGAGGACTGGATTGAAATTTATAACAATTCAGAAAAATACATTGACTTGTATGGCTGGGGATTTGCCAATTATGATGATACAATTTCTAATTTCGAAGGTATTGATGACCATTATATTCTTTATCCAAATAATTATGTTGTTATTTCTGAAGATACTACCTTCATTAAGCAATATTATCCAGCAAGTGTAGCTGGAAATTTTTTGACAAGTGACCTCCCAACTTATTCGAATGATTCGGGTTCTATTTATTTTATCCACAACTTAGAGGTAATCGATCAATTGTCGTATAACAAAGACTGGCACTTTGACCTCATTGATGATACGGATGGAGTTTCCCTTGAGCGAATAGATCCTAACGGGACCTCAAATGATGCTTTTAATTGGCATTCAGCTGCAGAGGATATTGGATTCGGAACTCCTGGTCGAATTAACTCTCAATATATCCCAGCAGTTTATAATGGTAAATTTTCTTTTTCAAATTCGGTCTTTTCACCTGACAACGATGGCTTTGAAGATGTCCTTATGATATCCTATCAGATGAATCAAGAAGGACTTTTAGGGCAGGTATCCATCTACGATGATAAAGGGCGTGTCATAAAGCATCTTTTTGATAATAAACTTCTTGGAACTATTGGCTCATTCACTTGGGACGGAACTACAAATGAGGGCGTTAAAGCCAGTATCGGAGTATACGTTATGTTATTTGAAGCTTTTTCAACAGATGGAAGTGTATTTTTTACAAAACTTAAAGCTTTCACTCTGGCCGGTAAAATCTAAATTTGAAAAAACTTTTAGAAATGAAATTGCTATTTATTCTACCTATATTATTCTTCTCTATAATAGGTTACTCACAAAATTATTCAACCGCCGTAGGACTGAAGGGTGGATACCCAGGATTTGGTACGCTCAATGTAAAACACTTCCTAACGAATAATACAGCTCTCGAAGGTAGCCTAGGAGGTTTTTCCAAGGTCGGTCTGGGAAATGGAGCGTTTGCTATTGTAGACTACGAAATAAACAACATCCTAGAAAGTGGCTTTACATGGCATTATGGAGGAGGTGCATTGTTAGGATTTACAAATGATTTAAGCGGAGACTCCTTTCTTCACACTGGGATTAACGGAATCGTTGGTTTAGAGTATACATTTGAAGACGTTCCTATCAACTGTTCTATCGATACCGGACCTTTTATCTTCTTTTCACCTTATGTGAGTTTTGCCTGGGGTGGCGGTTTGTCAATTAGATATGCAATTAGATAAAAATAGAATTTCACCAGGATCTAAAAACTGGATTTCATTTTTCTTTCACCTTCGTGAGCAAGGAGAACTCAATATAGGTTTCAAATTCAAATCACACTCTCTAGAAGAATGTATGCATTATATATTTAATCAAACTGGATTGTTGTACGCGCAACCTATTTCTAATCTGTATTGTCCTAAAAAATACGTTTCGCATTTGACGAGCGATGAGAAATTAAAATTGTTGCTCTTTGAAAACCTTTTTTTTACGTATAACTACTTTAATAAAAGCAATGAAGAATCTCATGATAACTTCATTGATACACTATGGTCTTTTTATGAAAACTATGGTAAAGGCATTAATAAGTGGGATTTTAGCTTTGATCAAAAAAAAATCAATAAGATTGTAAAGATTATAAATGAAAGAATCAAAATCAGG
>CAJWCX010000120.1 GCA_913031405.1 uncultured Flavobacteriales bacterium
GTTTTGATCTTCTTTAGATAGAAGATCTAGCTCTTTGGCCGCAATCTTAACTTGCCCAATTTGTTGGGTGCATTCAATGACATTGACTTGTATTGCTTTTTTTGAGATAAGGTTGAGCTCTTCAATAGAAGATTCAACATCTAGAAAAGCTTTGTTTTTACGAATGAAGCTTCCTGCTTCATGAATATAATTTTGTGTGTAAAAAGCATCACTATCGTTCAGGATGTATGCGCGTTTGGAATGAATTAATTTTTTAATTGCTGTGAGTTCAGAAACGGAAAGGGCATTGAAGCCCGCAAAGAGAAACCGATGGCTTGCTTCTTTCGGCACATATTGTTCAATATTTGTTGCAAATTGACGGTAAGCGTTTCCCGGAGTGATCATATTTTTCTGAGAAAGAGCGTGATGGAACAATTCGTAAATCCTTGGGATTTCATCCCAAAAGCCCTTGAATTTTTTTTGAGAAGAAGACAGTTGGTCGTCATCGAGTTCCCAGTTTTCCTCTAGCTCTTTGATTGACCGAAGGTTTTTGAATACTGCGTCCGCATCTAGGAGATACCTGTCAACCTCATTAAAATCGTTTAGCAAGGTGCTCCCCCAACCCAAAAACTCCTCGAAACTAAGGTTATTAAACCTTTTAATCTTTTTACTTACTTGGTAGAGATAAATCAGCTGTCTTGTTGAGTCTACTCGTGTCTTTCCCGTCGGCTCCATCCATTTATCAATCGTAATAATCCGAGGAGAAAATACGGGGGACTTATAGACCATTGAAAGCTCCTGTTTTATTTTTCCGATCGATCGATCAGAGGGAACAACAATAGTGAGCGAGCTTAACTCAAAACACTCTTCTTTTATAAAATTAGCGATTTTTCGAACAAAACTCATACGTCTTTATAGGTTTGAACTAGTGGCTTTGTAAAAACGCGTTGTATGGTATTTTCTCCAAAAGAGTATGGGATGTATTCTAGAGAGGGGATTTCATGAGTAAGAACAATGGGGGCGCTTGCTCCAAGCCTAATCTTTCCATGTGTTTTGGATAGCCCCATGGCATAAGCACTGTTTATCGTCAGTGCATTAAAGGCTTCCCGAGGTGTCAGCTTCATTTTTATACAAGCTAAAGACCAAATTTGTGTCATGTTGAAACATGGCGTTGATCCTGGATTAAAATCACTGGCCAGAGCAAAAGGAATATCATTATCAATAAGTGCTCGCGCATTTCCAAAGGGAATATCGATAAAATGAGAACATCCAGGAAGAAATGTAGGCATGCATTTCGTTCCCTTCAGGGCCTGTATATCGTCTGCGCTTAATTCCTCCAAATGATCAACGCTAATAGCATCATATTCGATTGCCGCAATAATTCCCCCCATGGAAGAAAACTGATTGACATGAACCTTTGGTATGAGGCCATGTTTTTTACCAGCATCAAGAATTTGACGCATTTCATCCACTGAAAAATAATTACGCTCACAAAAAACATCGATGTATTCAGCAAGCTTTTCGTTTTCAATAATAGGTAGCATTTCATTAATGATTAATTCTATGTAACCTTCGTGATTATTTTTGAATTCTTCTGGGAATGCGTGCGCTCCCAAGAATGTAGATTTTATTTCAATGGGTAGGGATTGTTTTAATCTTTTGATGACTCTTAAAATTTTAAGCTCACTTTCCACAGAAAGACCATAACCAGATTTTATTTCTACGGCACCTGTGCCATAAGTAATCATTTTTTCCAGTCTTATTTTAGCCTGTGCATAAAGTTCTTCTTCTGAAGAATGAGAAAGCTTTTCCGCTGAATTAAGAATCCCACCCCCTTTAAGGGCAATTTCTTCATAACTTAGGCCTCTTATACGGTCTACAAACTCTTCTTCTCTTGTTTTAGCGAAAACGGTATGGGTGTGTGAATCACAAAAAGCAGGAAAAACGTAACATCCTTCGGCATCAATCACCTCAAGATCTCTCCAGTCATCGATGCCTTCCCAATCAGACATGGGGCCATAGGCCACTACAGTGCTTCCTTCTTCGAGAGCGAGAAATGCATCATCAATAACGTGGAGGGCATCACTGCCATCTCCAGAAACAATATTGGGCAGATTTTCCCCGGCCTGAACGAGACCCTTGATGTTTTTAATGAAAATGTTTTTCATGCTTGATTTTCTTGAACGAAGACATAAAGATAATTTTAATTCTTTCAGACGCTTTCAAAATGAATGGATTTAAAAATGTAAATTTAATAGGCCTAGAGAAAAAATAATATGTACATAAAAGGAAAAGAATCAGAACAGGTCGCCGAAAATTATTTGAAAAATAACGGCTTTGTTATTCATTTCAGGAATAAAAGAGTTGGGAGATACGAGGTGGACATAGTTTGTGAGAAAAATGGAGTAATCGTTTTTGTTGAGGTCAAATCATTGTTATCTGACTGCCATAAAAAGCCTTTTGAATCAGTGAATCGTGGCAAACAAAAAAAGATTATTCGAGTAGCTGATCGATTGATTCATACCTACTTCCCAAATCATGAGTCTCGTTTTGATGTGATTTCTATGATTGGGGGATTAAAAAATTATAAGATTGAGCACATAAAAAATGCCTTTACTCCCGAAATCGACAACTCATAATGTTAAATTCTGTAAATTCGTTTTATGAGACTTGTTTTATCTTTCTTTCTTTTTTTTTCTTTTGGACTCAATGCCCAGTTGTTGGAGGGAGAAAAACCTCTAATCTATACTGAAAAAGGAGCAGGCTGCACTCCCCCCAATACCACTACATATATGGAGCTCAATAATGTTAGAGCGATGATTCATACTGCGGGAAATTTGTGGCAAGTGCCAGGTCAGAACTTCTCACAGTATGAAGTACCGAAAAATTCAGGAATCATGGCTCTTTTCACGGCTGCATTGTGGCTTGGTGGAACAGATGTAAACAATCAATTAAAATTGGCTGCTCTGAGGTATCGAAATGGCCAAGATTATTGGACGGGTCCTCTTTCTGAGGTTTATGCGCAAACCAATTACGAAACCTGTGAAAAGTACGATAAACATTATGTTACAACTCAGGATATGATTCGAGAATTCATTGGATGGCACCAGGCTGGTCAAGATGACATTGAAAACGGAACTAACACTCAAGCAACTTTATTTCCAGGCTATACCGTCCCATTGATAATTCAAGAATGGCCCGCTCATGGAGACCTTGGTGCCGGCCAGGATTATTATTTAGCACCTTTTTACGACAACAATGAAGATGGTGACTATAACTGGCAAGATGGTGATTATCCCTGGCATGATGTGAATCGAACCAAAGAGTGTACCATTGATAGGACCGTTTCTTTGTATGGAGATATTAATTTTTGGTGGGTCATGAATGACAAGGGAAACATACACACTGAAACTGGTGCAGATCCGATAGGCATGGAAATTAGGGCACAGGCTTTTGCATTTGCCTCAAATGATGAAGTCAATAACATGACTTTCTATAATTATGAATTGATTAATAGAGGAACACAAACTTTGTATGATACTTATTTTGGCTTTTTTACTGATGGCGCATTAGGAGATCCTTATGATGATTATGTGGGTTGCGATGTCAATAGAGGCTTGGCCTATTATTACAATGGAGATAATTTTGACGGTGACAACAGTGGTTTCAAAGGTTATGGAACCTCACCTCCAGCTGTTGGTGTGGATTTTTTTGAGGGTCCTTATCAAGATGATGATGGGGTCGACAATGCTTTTGGAATAAATCAAAATGAAGCTCTAAACGGTATAGGCTTTGGAGATGGTATCGTGGATAATGAGCGGTTTGGAATGAGACGCTTTTTGTATTATTCGAATACCACAAATGGAGCAAACCCAAATCAAACAGACCCTGTAGCCGCAGCAGATTATTATAACTATTTAAAAGGGTACTGGAAAGACGGAACCAAATTTATTTATGGTGGTAGTGGGCACGTATCTGATGCCGATGCCGATCCAAATACTCCGTGCGACTTCATGTTTCCTGGAGATACCGATCCTTTAGGGTGGGGAACACAGGGTGTGCCTCAAGAGCCATGGACAGAACAAACGAGCAATAATCCTCCAAATGACAGAAGATTTGTTCAGTCCGCTGGACCATTTATTCTAAAGCCTGGAGCAGTAAACAACATCACAGTTGGCGTTGCATGGGCCAGGGCTCAAGGAGGTGATCCGTTTGAGTCTGTAGAGGCTTTAAGAAAAGCTGACGATAAGGCACAAGCGCTTTTTGAGAATTGTTTTAAAGTTTTAGAAGGTCCACACTCCCCTGATCTGTCAATTCAAGAATTGGAAAATGAATTGGTTTTGTTCTTGTCGAATTCCAGTTCTTCAAATAACTATCAAGAAGGATATGAAGAGTTTGACCCCTTCATAGCAGCTGATGATCCCAATGCTGATAAGTTCTATCGTTTTCAGGGGTATCAAATTTTTCAGTTGAGGGACGATGCGGTATCTATTTCTGAGTTAAATGACCCTACTCAGGCTAGGCTTGTCGCACAGTGTGATATTGAGGACGATATAGACCGAATTATAAATTTTGAATTTGATGATGATTTGCAGGCTTCCATTCCCGTAGAGAAGGTTGATGGATCAAATGTAGGCATCCAGCATTCCTTTCGGGTGACGTCTGATTTATTTGCTCAAGGCAGCCCTGAGTTGGTCAACCACAAGACCTATTTTTATGTAGCCATATCATACGCCTACAATAATTATATGGATTACAATCCATATGACCCCGAACTGTTGGGCGGTCAAAAGCTCCCCTACATACCCTCCAGAAAAGCAGCTGTTGGAGCTGTAAAAGTAGTCTCTGCAACCCCCCACAACCCATCTCCAGAAAACGATGGGACAGTTCAATCCGCGAATTACGGTACAAGTCCTCGTATTACCCGATTGGATGGTTATGGTAATGGTAATCG
>CAJWCX010000121.1 GCA_913031405.1 uncultured Flavobacteriales bacterium
CTGAATTCGAAAAATTACTCTATGACTCAACATATTTTTTCGAATTCATGGATAGTAAGTTTATTTAATCCTACATCTACACAGGTGCCTACAATGGCCCTGACCATATTTCTTAAGAATCTATTCGCACGTATTTCAAAGACTAAACCATTTTCCTTTTGAATCCATTGGGCGTCATAAAGTTTACAAATGTGGTGTTTGACGTCTGTGTTTGTTTTTGCAAATGAGCTAAAGTCTTTTTCTCCAATCAAAAGTTGGGCCGCGTCGTTCATTTTTTTTAGATCTAATGCTTGGACAATAGGCCAGCTGCGTTCAATTAAAAAAGGGTCTTTTTCTTTATGAATAAAATAGCGATAGGTTCTTTGGGTCGCACTGAATCGTGCATGTTGATCCATTTTAACATTGAAAACCTCGTGAACAGCAATACTTTCTGGAAGCATCTTATTTAATTTGTACTGCATCTGTTTGATGTCAATTCCAAATTGATCATCCCAATGAAAGAAATACTCTTTGGCATGAACGCCTGTGTCTGTACGGCCACATCCAACGATACTTACCTCTTTATGAGACTGTATCTTTGACATGTTCTCTTCTATAGTCTCTTGAACTGATACTTCAGAACTTTGTTTTTGCCATCCGAAAAAGGAGGTTCCTTTATAAGAAATTTTAAAAAAATACCTTTTCATATTTGTGTTTGGATTAACAGAAATGAGTGGGGTCTTTTAGTCATCCAAAAAAGGGAGCTTATTATCTTCAAGATCTATTTCAAAGACATCATAACTGAAATAACCATCGAAATTATTAATTCCTGATATGACGGCTTTTTTTAATTCGGGATAATATTGAAAATGTGTGTCATCATTCACTGTATTTACTGCAGCTCCCATGTTTCTAGGTTTACTCCAGCTACCATTGTTTTTTTCACAATAATAAACATCATAACCACCCATCCCAGGTAGAGCATCACTGCTAAAGAAGATGTATTTACCATCTCCAGTGACAAAAGGTGTGGTTTCTCTTCCCAAAGTGTTCATTATTTCTTCAGGTTTTGCAATACCCCAACGATCATCTATACGTTGAATAGAGTAAATATCAGTAAGACTTTTGTCTCCTTTTCTATCTGTAACAAAATATAAGGTTTGCGTATAAGATTCATCTTCGTCGAAAAGGCTATCTGTTATGGTAGCTGCTCCTTCAAAATAACTTGTATTTATAGTCTCATTTTTTATCGGATCAATGTACCATGAGCTGTCTTCTTCGTCCACTTCAAATTCGTAAAGCTCAGAGCTTGTAGTGGTTTTTTCAGTTGAAGCTGATGTATTTATGGTAATAAGTCCGTAAGTGGCATTTCTTGACATGAAATTTAAAGCATCAAAACCTTCGGTGTTGTAATCTTCCATTTTATCCGTTTGTACCTCCCATCGTTTCCTTTTTTCATTCCATTCAGCCATATAGATATCTTCAAAAAACTTCTGATCATCCGGATTCATGTTGTTTCCGGTTGTTTCCGGCTGTCTCGCTGTAAAATAAAGTCTCTTCCCCCCGTAAACCAATATCGCACCATATTCTTCGTACTTTGAATTGATACTTCTCGGAAATGGTTTTCGAAGGTTAACGACACCACTTTCCTTTTCTTTTCTTACAAAATCACATTGCTCAATGAGAATATCAAGATCATAGTCTTTTGCAATCCGTTTTCCAAACAGCTCTTTTGCCTTAAGATAGGATGACTTTGCTGAATCAATGTTGCTCAAGGTATGATGAATGCGTCCCAACATGTAGTATAACTCTCCATCACCTTTATCACCAGCTAAGGCTCTTGCATGAAGTATATTTTCTTCAGCATCTAGGTAGCTTTTGAGATAAAATTGGGACATGGCAAGGTGGTAGTTGGCTTTCCAGGAGCTAGGGTTTTTCATTTTTGCCCTTTTAAATGTGAACATAGCTTCACTTGTTCTTCCAGCGTAAAAGAGTTCAACACCATTTCCAATAAGCTTCTTACAAACTATTTTATCAATGAAACTGACTTTTTTTGTTTGGGCAGTTAAAGTATTTTGAGAAGAGATGATTAAAAAAAGAAATAAAAGGCTGCTTATACTGAGATTCATGGGGCAGAAAAGTAAGTTTTTTGGCATATGGTAAAATTATCAATTTTATTGTGCAATCACAATAGCATTTTAAAAGATCAATATGGATTTAGGTCCATAAAAAAAGACCATATAAATGGCCTTTCAATATGTTAATATTTGGCTTTAGAAACCAAAAGCCTCCTTCACCTTTGCTACGTAGTCAGTATCTTCCCATGGAAATAATTTTACATTGACTTTTTTCTTTTGACCGGAGGCATCTTGAAATTCTTTATCGATATGCTCACAGGTTCTTCCCATATGACCATAGGCAGCAGTTTCCGAATAAATTGGCGACCTTAAGCTGAATCTTGTTTCTATAGCGTAAGGACGCATGTCAAATATTTCTTCGAGTTTTCGCGCAATTTCACCGTCTGTTAATTCTACTTTGGAGGTACCGTAGGTGTCTACATAAAGTCCCATAGGTTTTGCAACGCCAATCGCATAAGCCACTTGAACGAGGATTTCATCACACACACCAGCTGCTACAACATTTTTTGCGATATGCCTTGTCGCATAGGCTGCTGAACGGTCAACTTTGGATGGGTCTTTTCCTGAAAATGCCCCTCCACCGTGAGCTCCTTTACCACCATAGGTATCCACAATAATCTTTCTTCCTGTTAATCCCGTATCCCCATGAGGACCTCCGATTACAAAAATGCCTGTAGGGTTCACATGATAAGTGATTTCATCATTAAATAGTTTTTGGATAGACTCAGGCAACTTCGCCATTACTCGCGGAATAAGAATATTGATGACATCACTCTTTATTTTTTTGAGCATATCCTCCTCAGTTCCAAAGTTATCATGTTGAGTTGAAATAACTATGGCATCTATTCTAGTAGGTTTATTGTTGTCAGAATATTCAATAGTTACCTGGGACTTTGAGTCAGGTCTCAGATACAATATTTCGTTATTTTCTCGCCTTAATTCCGCCAATTCTTTGAGAAGTAAATGTGAAATTTCAAGAGGGAGAGGCATATAGCTTTCTGTCTCGTTGGTTGCGTAACCGAACATCATACCTTGGTCTCCTGCACCCTGTTCTTCTTTGTTTTGACGTTCTACTCCTTGGTTTATGTCAGGTGATTGCTCATGAATGGCGGAAAAAACACCACATGAATTTCCGTCAAACATATACTCACTTTTTGTATACCCGATTTTATTGATAACGTCTCTCGCAATTTTTTGAACATCTAGATATGTTTTTGACTTTACTTCTCCAGCTAAAACAACCTGACCTGTTGTTACAAGTGTCTCACAGGCTACTTTTGATTCCGGATCAAAAGCTAAAAAGTTATCAATTAAAGCATCTGAAATTTGATCTGCAACTTTGTCGGGATGTCCTTCTGAAACAGATTCAGAGGTAAATAAATAAGCCATACTCTATATATTATTCGCGTGCAAATGTAATAAAAACAGGCTATTTAAGACGTATAAAAACGCTTTTTATCTCCTGCCATTTTTCTCAACAATGGATTTGGGCGATATCGATCTTCTCCGTAATAATCAAAAAGCTCTTGAAGTTGATTAAGGACCTCTTGATGACCTAATTCGTCACACCATTTTAAGAGGCCTTTTGGATAATTGACTCCTTTAGTCATCGCAAGATCAATATCTTCAGGCGAAGCAACTCCCATGAAAACAGCATCAATGGCTTCATTAATTAACATGCTTCTTACACGATTCAATATGTAATAACCTAGGGTCTCATCTGTCACTGCTGCTTTGTTATTTTTTGGTTCATTATAATCATAATATCCCCTTCCAGATTTCCTTCCTAAATATCCTGCCTCTGAATATCGCTTCTGCGTAAACGATGGCTTAAAGCGAGAATCGAAATAAAAAGCCTTGAAAACGGATTCAGTGACGGCATAATTGACATCGTTACCAATATAATCCATGAGTGTAAATGGGCCCATTTTAAAACCTCCAAGTTGAGTTAATGCCCAATCAATCGTTGCAAAGTCAGCTATTCCTTCCTCATAAATACGTAATGACTCTCCATAGAAGGGTCTTGCCACGCGGTTAACAATGAAACCAGGTGTGTCTTTACAAAGAACAACCGTTTTACCCCAATTTGAAATCAGGTTTTGCGCTTTACTCAACGTTTCTTTGTTGGTTTGAACAGCAGGTATGATTTCAACAAGAGGCATTAGTGGTGCAGGATTGAAAAAATGAATACCAACAACTCTTTCCGGTTTTCTTAATGAAGAACCAATCGAAGCAATAGAAAGTGAAGATGTATTCGAAGCCAAAATACAGGATTCTTTCACAATCTTCTCGATGTTTCTTAAAACCTCATGTTTTATTTTTATATTTTCAATAACAGCCTCAATCACCACGTCGCAATCAGAAAGTTTATCAAATTCGGATGTAAATGTTATTCGTTCTTGAATTTCATTTTTTTCTTCGTTTGATAATTTGCCTTTTTCACATAACCTAGCGAGTATTTTATCCAATGAAGCTATTGCTTTTTTTAACTGATCTGGATTATTGTCTAAAAGATAAACAGTGTGCTTATTTTGTGATGCCACCTGGGCAATGCCACATCCCATTGTCCCAGCTCCTATTATACCAATGTTTTTTATCATTTTCCTGTAAATTTTGCTTTTCTTTTTTCGAGAAAAGCTTGAACACCTTCTTTAAAATCTTCGGTTTTCCCAGCTCGGGTTTGTAGCTTTTCCTCCAATATTAATTGTTCCTCTAAAGAATTAGAATAGCTTTGGTTAATAGCCTTCTTAGTTAGACCAAAAGCTTTCGTTGGCATTTCAGATAACTGGGTTGCCAGTTTAGAAACTTCGCTCTC
>CAJWCX010000122.1 GCA_913031405.1 uncultured Flavobacteriales bacterium
GCACGCTGAAAAAGTAAAGGAACAGTGCCTGTTATATATGCAACCTGAATGGTCGAAAAAAGATGATTTAATGGATGAAATCATTTCATTTGTAAAGCGTAACAAAGGATGGAGAATCTCGTTACAAACACATAAGTTCATGAATATCCCTTAATATAGAATTTACGTGAAATTCCAACTGCTTTCCTTTCTTGTTATTTTGATTTTCTTGGGCTCATGCGCACAAGCACAATACGGATACTCAACCCAAAGTAAAAAAGCCATAAAATTGTTTGAAAAAGCCAGACAAATAGCTTCTGAAACTTTTGATGACGTCAGCATGCTACCTGATTACAAAAGTGCTATAACTGAATTAAAAAAAGCCCTAAATAAAGATCCTCAATTTTTAGAGGCGCAGCTTATGATTGGTGAATTTTATGAATACTCCTTTAACTACCCCAAAGCCATTGAACATTATGAAAAAGCGATAGAAATCAATCCCCTTCATAGTAAATCCGGATCAACCTATTGTTATTTGGCAAATTTGAATCTAGCCCTTGGAAATTACGACAAAAGCATCCATTACTCAGATATCTTTTTAAAAAATCCAAATGCAAGTAAGGTTTTGACCAAAGAAACCTACTTGATTAAGCGAAGTGCAGAATTTGCAAGACATGCTATTCAAAACCCAAAACCGTTTAATCCTATAAATTTGGGACCAGGTGTGAATACTGAATTACCTGAATACTACCCTGCGTTAACGGTTGACGGAACAACGATATTATTTACAAGGCGTATCCCTATGAGTTCCATATATCAACAGGAAGATTTTTTCATTTCTCAACGTGATGAAAATGGGTATTGGAAAAGATCCGTACCCATGCCGAAAAACATCAACACTGCCAACAATGAAGGTGCTCCAACCTTATCGGCAGACGGAAGAAATCTTGTTTTCGTGGCCTGTGCTGATCAAACAGGCTCTTTTTATGGGGAAAACAGAAACGGAAAAGGAAGTTGCGATCTGTTTTATGCAAAAAAAATAGGAAACACATGGTACGGTCCAGTTAATCTTCCGGGATATGTAAATAGTGGTAATTGGGAGTCTCAACCTTCTCTTTCAGCAGATGGAAAAACATTGTATTTCGTGAAAGAAATCAAAGGAAAGGCGAAAAACGATAGTGATATTTATGTTTCATACCTTCAAAATGATGGTCTTTGGGGACCTCCTCAACGTTTACCAGACCATATTAACACAACGAATACAGAAGAATCTGTCCATATCCATCCTGATGGAAGAACCTTGTACTTTGCATCAAAAGGACATCCAGGAATGGGGGGCTCAGATTTATACGTGACGAGAAAACAATTGAATGGTGAGTGGTCGATTCCTGAAAACCTTGGTTATCCCATTAACACGAAATTTGATGAAAATTCTTTAATGGTATCCGCCAATGGAGACATTGCCTATTTTGCTTCAAATAGAGAAGGAGGATTTGGAGATTTAGACATATATTCCTTTGAGTTACCAAAAGAAGTTCAAGCTACAAAAACTCTTTATTTTGATGGCTTTGTATACGATCAATCGAGTAAAAAACCACTCCCTGGACTATTTGAGCTTTTTGACTTGTCAAGTGGAGAACGAATTATTGTATCCGAAGCTGACGAGGTAACAGGGACCTTTATGGTACCTCTTCCGATTAATCGTAATTATGCAATTTCAGTGACTTACGACAACTACCACCCCTACTCTCTTAATTTTGATCTCATGGGAGAGATAGAAGACCAAAGCTATCATATTGATATTCCACTCAATAAACCAGCAAATTCAGATGTGAATAGAGGACCCTATGAGGCATCGAAAGAGCATGTGTTTAAAAATGTATTTTTCGATTTAAATAAAGCTATACTGAGAAAAGAATCTCAGATAGAATTGAACTTATTTGTACGTTACCTAACTGAAAACCCAAATATTAAAATCGAGCTTTCAGGTCATACCGACTCAAGAGGAAATTCAGAAAGAAACGATCTATTATCAGAACAAAGAGCAGAAGCTGTGTATGCCTACCTCATTGAAAAAGGGATTTCTGACAAACGAATAACGTTCAAAGGTTATGGTTCTTCCCTGCCCCTGTTTTCAGATGAAAAAATTAAGCGTATGAATAGCTCAAAAGAGAGAGAAGATGCGCACCAACAAAACAGAAGAACAGCATGGAGGGAAATATTCTAATCTCTACAATTCGCTTATCAAGACCTAAAAATATCTTGATTATTTTCGCTACAATGATCGGTGTAGCTCTTTTTGTTCATTCAAATGAAGCGGTTATTATTGATCGAATAAACTTCTCTCTTCTTGTTTTATCAACATGTCTAATCGCCGCTGCTGGAAATATGATCAATGATTATTTTGATGTTACCGCAGATGAGATCAATAAACCGCACAAACTGATTATTTCAAAACATTTGAAAAAGTCATCTGCACTTATTCTATATTGGAGCTTTAATGCAATTGCACTCATTACTGCTGTTTATCTGGATTGGATTCATCACTCCTTTTTGTTTTTGATTACGCACGGATTAGTAATTATTGCGCTCTGGTATTATAGCTTTAAGCTCAAAAAAACACTTTACACCGGTACTCTTCTTATTGCGTTACTAACAGGACTTATTCCTCTATTAGCAATGACTTTTATAATTCTTCAAAACGAAAAAAGTCTGCTCTCCTTTATGTATTTAATTTCATTTGAAGTACCTGAATATATTCATTTAATTTACCTTTTTGCCTTTTTTGCATTCATGCAAAATTTAGCAAGAGAAATATGCAAAGATATTAACGACGTTCCTGGAGATATAAAGATTAAAGTGAATTCAATCCCGATCAAATACGGTCTTAAAAGAACGAAGGTTATTGTTGCAATGATTATCCTTATTCAATTCCTATGCCTTGCGATTGACCTTCTATTCCATGACCTTTTTTTGGTTCCGAAAGCACAAATTGCTGTTATTATTGCCCTCACCATAGATTTGATAGTTCTCATCTTAATGATTAAAGATGAGCTTTTTGTAAAATACAGTCAAAGACTTTTTAAATTAGCTATGGTCGTTGGACTTAGTGCATTATATTTTTAAGATGAATATCATATTAGGTTCGGGTTCTCCCCGAAGAAAATCGTTACTAAAAGAAATGGGGTATTCCTTCCAGGTTATCATTTCAAATGTTGATGAGAGCTTTGATCCGAATATGAATGTCTATGAAGTAGCGCCCTATTTAGCTAGACTGAAAGCAGACTCCCTATTACATGAAATGAATCCCAATCAATTGCTTATCTGTTGTGATACAGTTGTTATTCAAAACGGAGTCATCCTAGGTAAACCTCAAGATCAAATGGAGGCTGAAAAAACACTTCAGCAACTTTCCAATTCAAGTCATGAGGTGATGAGTGCTGTTTGTATGCATCACAAAGGAAAATGGAACTGTTTTCATGAAATTACCCAAATTGAGTTTCAGGAGTTGAAATATGAAGATATCAAGTATTACATTCAAGAATTTAAGCCTCTAGATAAAGCTGGATCGTACGGTATTCAAGAATGGATAGGACTTATTGCCATAAAAAAAATAACAGGAAGCTATACAAATGTGATTGGCTTACCAACTCAATTGCTTTACAACGCCCTAAATAAATGGGGGATTTCGCGTACTTAATTCAATTTGAATTCCACACGCCTCGATTTTGCTGCCTTGAGCTCGTCGTCATCAACGCCTTCCGCAATCTCTCTGCTCTTTTCTGTGTCACGATGCGACTTCACTGCAATGCGCGATTCATCAACACCATTTGCTAAAAAATAACGCTTAACGTAGTTGGCACGAACCATTCCCATATCGTTAAATTCTTCTTTTGACGAACCCAGCCCTTCCTCTTGTGTATCAGAGTGACCATGAACTTCAATGGTAGCATTAGGATTGCTCTTTAAAATACCCAAAATAAATTTTAAGCTCTCTTTTGAATTTGGAGTGAAATCTTTTTTACCAAACCCAAAGAAAAGCTCTTGAGCTGCAACCCTTTCACCCACAGACATAGATTCTTCTATATGTATAGCTTTCGTATAAATCAAAGTAGAATACTTCTCTATATTGGCCATTTGACTCATGACCGCACATTGACATTCTTCATCATCATCAATTTGTTTGACGGTTACATTATCCACATAATAGTAAGCATGCTTCATAGATTCAACCTCTGATGTTTTTGGTTTCTTGACAGGCATAAATCTTGTGTTGTCGTTTTTATCAAAATTACCAATGGTGATAAACTTCTCATCTCCCTTGGCTGTGTAAATTTGACAAATCTCATCCCAACCAAAAAAGCCCTGATGAATCCGGTTGTTTTTTCCTCTAATCAAATTTTCTGGAGCATTAATGATTCCTGATTTGCTTGATGGTGCCTCTTTTGTAAAATAAGCACCAATATTATTACAGGCATACTTAGACGACTCAGCTAAAGAAACTTTAAACTGAACACAATACTTAAGACCTTTTGATAGGGAGGTGTTTCCTTTACCCTTTAAAAAAGGAATGGTAATATAGCTTCTTAAAGAGGATTCTCGACCTGGTCTATAGGCCACGATTCCGGCATATGTTTTTCCTCCATCAACATCACTCTCTTCGCTTCCAAATGCATTTGTAGGAACGCCTACAATATCACCTGCCCCTTTACGAAATAAGTCAGCCGAATTTTCAGTTGGAGAAAAAACACCGTTGTCTAAAAGAGAAATAGAACCCAACTCGGTAACTTCTTCGTCTTCTTGTAATCTTTCAAAGGTCATGTTTAATACATCTGAACTTATAGATTTCCCTTTTTTGCCTTTTCGTTGTGCTAAAAATACATTACTGGACAAAAATAACATCAGTGTTAAAGCAATTGATAAATTAAATTTCATGATTTTTTACTGTTTTG
>CAJWCX010000123.1 GCA_913031405.1 uncultured Flavobacteriales bacterium
CTTTTAAATGGTACGATCAAAGAAGATTCCAGCTTACCGGACATATCAATTTGATAAAGTAGAGACTTCCCTTTTCGTTAATGGCATATTTATTGGCACCCACTGATAATTATTTATACTTATATTTAAAAATTGGCGAAAAAACAATTATGATCTTACACCGATTACATCCAGTCTCGAAAAAGAGATTAACTTTTATTTTAGACGCTATAACTATGAAAAATGGGTTAAAGCTCATTTTATAAGGCGTATTATGGAACATAAGGAACTGAAAGAATTAATACAAGGTATTCCAAAAGCGGAGCTTCATCTGCATATTGAGGGGAGCTTTGAACCGGAGCTTATGTTTGAGATTTCAAAAAGAAATAATATTTCTTTGGACTACGACTCGGTTGATTCTTTAAAAAAGGCATATAAGTTTAATAATCTACAGGAGTTTTTGGATATATATTACACAGGAGCAAAGGTATTAATTCATGAAAAGGATTTTTTTGACCTAACTTGGGCTTATCTCAAAAAAGTACATAGCCAGAACGTGATTCATGTGGAGGTCTTTTTTGATCCTCAAACTCATACTGATCGAGGGGTCCATTTTGATATTGTGATTAATGGGATCTACAAAGCCCTCGAAAAGGCTCGAATAGAATTTAATATGTCATTTAAGCTAATCATGTCTTATTTACGTCATTTAAGTGAAGAAGAGGCATTTAAAACTTTGGAGTCGTCTTTGCCATACAAACATTGGATTGATGGAGTGGGTTTGGATTCTTCTGAACTGGGAAATCCTCCTAGTAAATTTGAAAGGGTTTTTAAGGCTTCTGCTGATTATGGATACCAATTGGTTGCTCATGCAGGAGAGGAGGGGCCTGTGGAATACATATGGGAAGCACTTCATCTTTTGAATGTGGTTCGTGTTGACCATGGAAATCGCTGTCTAGATGACCAAGATTTAGTGCAAACTCTTGTTGAACAAAAAATGGGTTTGACATTATGTCCTTTGAGTAATCTAGAGCTGAAGGTGGTTTCCAGTATGACCGAACATCCTGTCCTTAAAATGTTGGAAAAAGGTTTATTGGCTACAATTCATTCTGATGATCCTGCTTATTTTGGTGGATACATGAACGAAAATTATTATGAAACTGCGAAAGCTCTAAACCTAAGTGTTAATGATATCGAACAATTGGCTGTAAATGCCTTTGAAATCAGTTGGCTGGACAATAATACTAAAGGTTTGTGTATTGGAAAAGTAAGGAGTTATTTTCAGCAATTCAAATCTTAATCAACAGTCATGAGAAAAAGCCTGGTGATTTCTTCGATTTTTTGATGACACTTTGTTTTATTCCTTTTAAATCAAATTACTGAGTTAATAACTACCAATTTCAATGGCAAATGGTAAAAGAAGTAATAGGAGGTCAATGATATCTAGTTCTTTTTTCATAATTAATATTTATTTCGGCCTTTAGTGAAAGAGTATATTGCTACACCATTCATCTCTAATAGAAACGAATATTTTTTGATTTCGGGGGGGGATTATTTTAAGGAAATTATTTCGAATACTTTCTGTAGGGCCCATGAAAGTTGCTCGTCAATAGTCATGTTTGAATTGTCCAGAACAATTGCGTCAGCTACCTGAGTAAGAGGGCTTTCAGGTCGGGTAGAATCTATGTAATCACGTTCTATCAGATTTTTTTCTACTTCTTCAATGGTCTGTTTTATACCTTTTTTCTGAAGCTCTATGAATCTTCTTTTAGACCTTACGACCTTTGATGCTGTGACGAAAAATTTAAGTTCCGCGTTAGGGAATACCACTGAACCGATATCTCTACCGTCCATAACGATGCCACCATCTTTTCCCATGATACGTTGCTGAGCGACGAGTTTTTTTCGAACTTCTGCAATAACAGCAACTTTTGATACTATTGAGGCTACATGAGGTTTTCGTATTTCATCTTCAATATTTTCTTCTCCCATATATAAACAGCTTCCTTCTTCAGATTTATAAAAGTTTAAAGAAAGCTCGGGGAGCAAAGAAATGAGTCGCTTAACATCTAATATGTCCTTACTTAAACAGCTGTTTCTAATAGCGTATAGGGCTACCCCACGATACATCGCTCCTGAATCTATAAAGGTATATTCTAAAGTATCAGCTATTCCTCTTGCTAAGGTGCTCTTTCCACAGGCCGAGTGGCCGTCTATGGCGATGGTTATTTTCTTTTTCACATTAAGCAAATATAGTCAATGATGTACATCACTCAATCGTCAATTAATGCTTTCTTTAAAAAACTTGCCGTATCGTTTTCTCGCACTTGAATCAACTGTTCGGGTGTTCCTTCAAATAAGACATTTCCTCCATACATACCTCCTTCGGGTCCGAGATCGATGATGTGGTCCGCACATTTTATGACCTCTATATTGTGTTCAATGACAATGATACTGTGGCCTAAAGCTATAAGTGCATTAAAAGATAATAGGAGTTTTTCTATATCATAAAAATGAAGTCCGGTGGTGGGTTCGTCAAAAATGAATAGGGTGGGCTGTGCTTTTTGACCTTTTGCTAAAAAAGAAGCGAGCTTAATGCGCTGAGCTTCCCCACCACTCATTGTGCTCGAGGCCTGTCCTAGGCAAAGATATCCGAGCCCAACATCAACAAGTGCTTTTATTTTTGAGGCAATCTTTTTCTCTATTCGCTCATTGGATTCATTGAAGAAATCTAAAGCATCTGATAAACTCATTTCAAGAAGTTCATGTATGTTTTTATCTCGATAGGAAATTTCTAATGTTTCTGCTTTATATCTTTTCCCCTTACAGTGTTCGCATTTCAGTAAAATGTCTGCCATGAACTGCATTTCAACTGTAATCGTTCCTTCACCCTCACAGGCCTCGCAGCGACCTCCTTGGACATTGAAGGAGAAAAAACCTGGTTTATAACCTCTTAGTTTTGCTAATTTTTGACGGGAATACAGGTCTCTAATATCATCAAAAGCTTTCACGTAGGTAATGGGATTGCTACGTGAGGACTTGCCAATAGGGTTTTGGTCAATGAATTCAATGTGTTTAATGCGACTAATGTCACCTGTTACACTTGTAAATTTCCCTTGTGTGTCATTACTAATTCCCATATTTTTTCTTAGGGCAGGGTAGAGAACATCACCAATCAATGACGATTTTCCTGATCCGGAAACTCCCGTTACGCATGTAAGGCAATTTAGAGGGAAGGAGACATCAATATTTTTCAGGTTGAACTGTCTTGCTCCTGTAATCGATATCTTGTAATGAGCAGACCTCCTCTTTACAGGGACATCAATAAATCTTCTTTTATTCAAGTAATCTGAGGTAAGACTGGTTTTAGCTTGTATGAGTTTTTTATGTGAGCCACTAAAAACAACTGAGCCACCATATTTTCCAGCTTTTGGTCCGATGTCAATAATATGATCTGCTGCGCGCATGATTTCTTCTTCATGCTCAACAATAATTACAGTATTTCCTTTTTTTTGAAGTTTTTTTAGGACTTTAATCAGATTCTGTGTGTCCTTAGGATGAAGACCGATTGAAGGTTCGTCTAAAATGTAAATCGAACCCACCAAGGCACTTCCCAGAGAGGTGGCGAGATGAATTCTTTGTGATTCACCACCTGATAAAGTGTTGGATTGTCGATTTAAGGTTAGGTAGCCAAGTCCTACATTATCGAGATAGGTCAGACGATTGATGATTTCAGGAAGGATTCTTTGACTGATTGAATTATCATCAATACTTCCTTTTAATGATTGGAAAAAAGAAAGACACTCTGATATTGGCATCAAAACGAGGTCTTGGATCGATGTATCTTTGATCTTTACATAAGAAGCATCTTTTCTAAGTCTTGTTCCCCGGCAATCAGCACATATTGTTCTTCCGCGATATCGAGACAACATGACTCTATATTGTATTTTGTAGCTTTTTCTCTCTACCATCTTAAAAAAAGCATCAAGCCCTGTAAAGCTGCTATTCCCATTCCATAATAAAGAATATTCCTCTGGTTTCAAATTTTTAATTGGCCTGTGAATTGGAAAGTCAATTGCAGAGGAATTTAGTATGAGTTTATTCAAATATTTACCCATAACATCTCCCTTCCAAGGAGCAATGGCGCCGTCATAAACACTAAGGTTGTGATTAGGAATCACAAGGTTTTCGTCAATTCCAAGGATTTTTCCATAACCTTCACATGTTTTACATGCTCCATAGGGATTGTTGAATGCGAAGAAATGTAGGGATGGTTCTTGAAATTCAATACCTCGGTTTTCAAATTTTTTATTGAACACTTTTAGGACGCCCTCTACTGGCTCCAAAATGGAACATATTCCATTACCCTCAGTGAAGGCCAGTTCAATCGAGTCGGCAATTCGTCCTTCATTACCCTCATCATTAAAGTCTGTTTTTACTCGGTCAATGACAAGATGTATTTGGTCCTTTGATTTGAATTTATAGTCATCAATATTAATAAACTTATTATTTATATAAAGTCTTTTAAATCCCTCTTTAGCAAATGTTTTAATATGTTCTTTTTTGGAAATGTTCAAAGGACATAAGATGACTATCTTACTATTTTCAGGTAGTGCTTTTAGGTATTTTAATACGTCTCTTGTGGAGTGCTTTGTCACCTGTTCTCCTGTTTCAGGATCGAAGGTGATTCCGATTCTTGCATACAGTAATTTCAGGTAATCGTATATCTCTGTTGTTGTTCCAACTGTTGACCTCGGGTTAGATGAGATGACTTTTTGTTGAATGGCAATTGACGGTGCTATTCCTTTCATGTAATCCATTTCGGGCTTCTCTAATTTTCCAAGAAATTGACGGGCATATGATGACATACTTTCAATAAAGCGACGTTGACCTTCAGCAAAAATGGTGTCGAACGCAAGAGAC
>CAJWCX010000124.1 GCA_913031405.1 uncultured Flavobacteriales bacterium
GGTCATCTTTGGTGATTATGCTTATAAGGACGCGGAGGCTTTACTAGATGATAATGACCAATCAACAATCGCCCATGAATTGTTTCATCATTGGTTTGGAGATCTAGTAACCTGTGAGTCGTGGGCAAATTTGCCCTTGAATGAATCCTTTGCCAACTACTCTCAATACTTATGGGATGAGTATAGATATGGAGTTGATGAGGCTGATTACCGCGCAGAAGAAGAAGCTGATGGGTATTATCAATCTGCTTCATATCAAGGATATCACGATTTGATTTGGTTTGATTATTTGGATAAAGAGGATATGTTTGACGGACACTCCTATAATAAGGGAGGTCGTATTTTGCACATGTTGAGACATTATTTGGGGGATGATGCATTTTTCAAGGGCTTAAATCTATATTTAACCGATAACCAATTTAAAGCAGCAGAGTTTCATCATTTAAGACTCGCTTTTGAAGATGTCTCCGGAGAAGATCTCAATTGGTTTTTTAATCAATGGTTTTTGGGAAAAGGACATTTAATCCTATTCACAGAGCATGATATTGATAAAGAGAAGGGTATTGTGACACTAAAAGTAAAACAGCGTCAAAACATTGAGGATTTCCCAATTTATAAAATCCCGACAGAAGTAGTGGTTTGGTCGGGTGATCAAATGGTCAAGTATGAAGTTGTTGTCGATCGGCTTGAGCAAGAATTTGAATTTAGCTTTAATGGGGAACTTCAAAACATTCAGATTGATCCTTCCCAAGCCTTATTGGCAAAAGTTTATGAAGATAAACCTGCATCATTTTTTAGACACCAATATTATAATTCTAGGGCCTATAAATCAAGAGCCATAGCGCTTAAACGCGCATGCAAGTCAAACACACCAGAAACACAAAAGTTACTATCTGATGCTTTAGATGATCCCTTTTGGGACATCCGTATTGGAGCTGCTTCTGTTGCTTCAAGAATTGGATTGCTTTCCGCTCCTGATATTATGGCCAAAGTTCTTGATATGGCTAAAAATGATTCCATATCAAAGGTGAGGTCGGCGATGTTTTCATTATTGAATGAGGGAGATGAGGATGAAGCGATCTTGTTGGAGATTTATAAAAATGCAATTATTAATGACCCCTCAGCCTTGGCGCGCTCTAGTGCTTTTCAATCATTGGTCGATTTGAATCCAGAAGAGGCTTTAATGGAAGCAAGAAGTCTGCAAAAAGGAGCGTCAAAATCTTTGCAGTTGAGTCTTGCAGAAGCTTACAGTAAAATGGGAGAAGCTCAGGAGCATGCTTTTTATGAAGAGCTTATATATAATGGAGGCTTTAGCGGCGAAGATGAGCTGCGTGTGATGTTCTCTTATTTGACATATGTCCTTATGCAGGATGTAGATGTAATGAAAAATGTGCCAGAAGTGATGCAGCATTATCAAGAAAATGGAGGTTCTCTTGTGGCCATGTATTACGACCGTATTGTTGCTTATTTTATTGAGCAGTGTCAGGAATCAGTTGCTTCTTTAGAAGAGTCTTTAGCTCCAGATGAGGAAAAAAATGCAATACGTCAGGCGTATTCAGAGCTCATCGATGCATTGGAGTTGTTACAGAGTGAATAGTTTTAAAGAAGACTAAACTTTCTTTTTTTTTCTTTGTTTTTACAATGTCAAGTCATAATTATAATTATATTTGATTAATATTACATCATACATAAAGATTAAAATATAAACAAATGAAAATATTGAAAATTGGAGATCAGTCCCCTACATTTGAGGGAGTAGACCAAAATAATAAAGCTATATCTTCAGCTGACTTTAACGGGACAAAGTGGGTTATTTATTTTTATCCAAAGGATAATACTCCAGGTTGTACTGCTCAAGCTTGTAGTTTAAGAGATGGTTTTGATGCATTGTCGAAAAACAACATCAAAGTTCTTGGAGTGAGTGCTGATAATGTCAAGAGTCATGATAAGTTTGCTACAAAGTTTGCTTTGCCGTTTCCTTTACTTGCAGATGAAGATAAAACTGTCATCCAAAAGTTTGGGGTATGGGGTCCTAAAAAGTTTATGGGTAGAGAATACGAAGGCATTCACCGAGTTTCCTTTGTCATGGATGAGAGCGGTGTGATTATTCATGTGATTCAGAAGCCAAAGACAAAAGACCATGCAAATGAAATCCTTGGATTACTGAATTTAAAGTAAAACGTAAATTGTTTACGAGGTAATGGGTATACATTTGATTCATTAATAACAACAGAGTTCTGCTCACAAAAACAAACGATATGTCAAATAAAGATGCAAATACAGAAAAATTAAAAGCCCTGAAGCTTACGATGGAAAAGTTGGATAAAACTTACGGAAAAGGTGCAGTCATGAAATTAGGTGATGCCCCTGTAGAGAAAGTGGAGGTAATTCCCACGGGTTCTTTAACTCTAGACATGGCTCTTGGTATTCAAGGCTACCCTAAAGGTCGTGTTGTTGAAATCTACGGTCCCGAATCTTCTGGTAAGACAACTTTGGCAATACACGCGATTGCCGAGGTTCAAAAACAAGGAGGTATAGCCGCTTTTATTGATGCTGAACACGCTTTTGATCAGTTTTACGCAGAGAATTTGGGTGTTGATGTGGCTAACCTTTTGATTTCTCAGCCAGACAATGGTGAGCAAGCCCTTGAAATCGCAGACAACTTGATTCGGTCAGGTGCGATTGACCTTATTGTAGTAGATTCTGTAGCAGCATTAACTCCGCGAGCAGAGATTGAGGGTGAAATGGGAGATTCCCAAATGGGTTTACAAGCACGTTTGATGTCAAAAGCCTTAAGAAAACTAACAGCTTCAATCAATAAGGCCGGCTGTTGTTGTATTTTCATTAACCAGCTTCGTGAAAAAATAGGCGTCATGTTTGGGAATCCTGAAACCACTACAGGAGGAAATGCTTTGAAATTTTACTCCTCAATACGCATTGATATCCGTAGGTCGACTCAGCTTAAAGATGGTGATCAAATCAAAGGGAATCGTGTGAAAGTTAAAGTGGTTAAGAATAAGGTTGCTCCTCCTTTCAGAAAAGCTGAGTTTGACATCATGTATGGTCAAGGAATTTCTAAAATAGGAGAGATTATTGATATCGGTGTTGATCTAAATATCCTTAAGAAAAGCGGCTCTTGGTTTTCTTATGGCGAAACGCGTTTAGGTCAAGGCAGAGATTCTATAAAGAATTTGCTGATGGACAATCCTGAACTTGCAGAGGAATTAGAACATAAAATTAAAGAAGCTCTTGTGACACCAGAAACAAAATCTTCGGTTTTACAAGATTAAAGGCAAATCGTTTGGTTGCAACGGCACTTCGGTGCCGTTTTTTTTTCGTCAGAAATTAATTACATTTGATAAAAATCGAATATTACATGAAAAATCTAAGCTATTTATTTATTGCATCTATTTTTATTATGTCTTCAATATCTTGTAAGAAAAAAGGATGTATGGACTCGGCTGCCGCTAATTACAATTCAGAGGCCAAAAAAGATGACGGAAGTTGTGTTTACACTCCGATTATTACAATGATAGGTGCTGCAGATACCACAATTAGTGTAGCTACTGAATGGACTGATCCAGGTGCTACTGCAGCTAATATAGATGGCGCTATTGTTGATGTTTCTGCCATTTCGGATGTTGATGCCAGTGAAGTAGGGGTATACACCGTGAGCTATTCTGCAACAAATAATAATGGTACGACTACTGTTGTTCGGAATGTGAACGTAGTCATTAATCAAGATTCCTGGTTGGGTTCTTGGAACGTGAGTGACAACTGTGGAGGTGGAACTGGCCTTGCCTTAAATGGCTCACCAGAGGTAATTGCCGGTGGTAATGAAGAACAAATTCTAATTACGGAATTCTTCGCTGGTGTTACAGGAACTTATGGAACGGCTATTTGTCAGATTGATGGGGAAAATATTACGATAGCTCCTGCCTCAGACGGTGCTCCTGGTGGGCTTGGAGATATCAATTACCAAGGTTTTGGTTCTATGAACAGTAACGGTCTTAGTTTTACAATCACCTTTACTTATGAAAACACAACAATTGTAACAGGTAGTTCTGGAACTTGTCAAGCTACTTACAGTAAGTAGTGGTTTTATTTAAAGATATAAAAAGGGGTGATAAAATCACTCCTTTTTTTATGTCTTGTTCTTGCATAGATTGACAGAAACATCTACTTTTGCCCCCTATTAAAATAATTCAGAAAAAATGGAAGAAAATTTAATTTATATTTTACCAGCTTTTGGTATTCTTGGTTTAATCTATATGTTGTTTTTAACATCTTGGGTTAACAAGCAATCTGCTGGTAATGATAAGATGAAAAAATTGTCAGGATATATTGCCAATGGAGCAATGGCATTTCTGAAGGCAGAATATAGAATGCTCGCGGTATTTGTTTTAATCGCTGGTGGTGCATTGGGTGCTCTATCGGCGATGAATCTCATCCCAGCGGGGTTATTTATTGTAGTGGCTTTTGTTATTGGAGCGGTTTTTTCAGCTTTAGCTGGAAACATAGGTATGCGTATAGCCACAAAAGCGAATGTGCGAACTGCTGAAGCAGCGAAAACAAGCTTGCCTCAAGCGATGAAGGTGGCCTTTAGAGGTGGTACGGTTATGGGATTGGGTGTAGCAGGATTGGCTGTGTTTGGTTTATCATCAATATTTGTCTTTTTAGTCTTCCGAGGTGGTGATGGAGCAAGTATGGAGGTAATTTTAGAAACACTTGCTGGTTTTTCTTTAGGTGCTGAGTGTATTGCCTTATTTGCGCGTGTTGGTGGAGGGATTTATACAAAGGCTGCTGATGTAGGTGCAGATTTAGTTGGAAAAGTTGAAGCAGGAATTCCTGAAGATGATCCTCGTAATCCAGCCGCTATCG
>CAJWCX010000125.1 GCA_913031405.1 uncultured Flavobacteriales bacterium
ACCAGGAGCATCAGCAGACTCAATTTTGGAGGAGACATGGATATATACGGTCGGATCATTAATAATATCTCCTTTATCAAATAAATACTTAAACTCATTAGAATATTCATCTGAAAAAAAGATATTATGTACATCCAATTCAGGAAATTTCTTTTTTATACCCCAATAAAAAACTAATGCAGATGTGGATTTCTCTTGATTTAATATTTTTTTTGGAGCCTTCATTCCTGGCATTAGCTTTTCATAAGTGTAATGGACATCCATGTTACTAATGATGATGTCTGCCTGCTCTGTACCCATATTAGAACGAATCCCAGAAACCTGATTACCCTCGAACAAGATCTCCTCTATTTTTTGATTGAAATTAAATTTTACCCCCATGGAAACTGCTTTTTCATAGACCGTTTTGGAAATAGACACCATTCCTCCCTTGGGTAGATAAGGCCCTATGTTTAATTCTAAATGAGCGATGACATTCAATAGCCCTGGTGATCTATAAGGACTACTACCGTTATAGGTTGCAAATCGATTTAAAATTTGTACTGTTTTCTTATTTTTAAAATAGCCTTTATTTACGGCATTCATCGTTCTGAATAATCCATATTTTGGGATTCTGGCTAAAGCCCAAAAGACACCTTTATTCATCCATTGACGGAAGCGATGCAAGGAGGCAGAAATGAAAACTGGGTATACTGCCTCATAATTCTTCCGAATCATTTCAAGATAAGCTAAAGAAAGTTTTTTGTCTTCACCCAATTGATCCTGAAATGCTTCTGCAACCTTTTCAGAGCCACTAGGCAGCGAAACCATAGATCCGTCTTCAAAAAAATAATGACAAGAAGTGGGTAGTTTGATAACATCAAATTCGGGAGTCTTTCCCATATTTATTCGAAGCAATTCTTCTACAAGATGAGGTTCAGTAAAAACAGATGGTCCCATATCAAATCGATATGCACCTATCTTTTTTGAGTTGATCTTACCACCTGGAAAAGCATTTGATTCATACACCTCAGTATCAAAACCCAAATTTGCCATACGGATTGCTGAAGCCATACCCCCAATTCCTGCACCAATAACAATTGCCTTTCTACCCATTACTGATAAAACAAGTGATAATTTAGTTTGTTTTCCACGAACTTAAACATAAATTTCACGCTATACACATGAAAATGACACAGTTTAAAATGTGTTAAATTGACATAAAGCCTTTATTTTATAGGTATTTCAGGGTACTTTATTAACAAAATAACCCTTTTATTAACATTTTTAGCACTTTTTTGGAGTGAAACCCTTGCTGTTATTGATATTCGGATATATTTGTTGTGATAAATATTTATTAATCATTTAAAAACAACTCATTATGAACAAAGCAGAATTAATTGATGCAATGGCAGACGGAGCTGGATTGTCTAAAGCTGATGCTAAAAAAGCACTAGATGCATTTGTTGGTGCGACAACTGGTGCTTTGAAAAAAGGAGATAGAATCTCATTAGTAGGTTTCGGTTCTTTTTCAATCACTAGACGTGCCGCAAGAGCTGGACGTAATCCAAAAACTGGTGCAGTTATTCAAATTGCAGCAAAAAACACGGTAAAATTCAAAGCAGGATCTGATTTATCTTCAAGTGTAAATTAAGAATTGTAACGAATATGAAGAAGGCCATTTGAGATGGCCTTTTTTTTTGCCCTTAAGTTGCAGATTGCTTTCGAATAATCTTCCAAAATAAGGACGGAAAAAACCTTCGCAATGTAACCGCTTTTATTTCCCTATTTCCAATTAAAACTTCCTTCTTTTTTTTAGAAACGGCTTCGATAAGTTCAGATACACAGGATTCAACAGGCATACCGGTTTCCTGATTGTGGTCCATTTGACCATGCTTTTGGCCATCAGATCCTAAAGCATTTTTAGATATAGGTGTATTGATCTTTCCTGGGCAAGCTATGGTGATATCAATACCATTATTTTCTTCCTCTAATGCCAAAGATTCATAATATCCGTGAAGAGCATGCTTGGAGGCACTATAACTTGAGCGCAAAAAGAAACCAAACTTTCCAGCAATGCTACTAATGACCAATATTTGTCCTTTAGACTTACGAAGTTCAGACAAAGCACACTTTGTAAGTAATACATTTCCGAAGAAATTAACTTCCATAATTCTTCTCATAACAGCTTCAGAAGATTCGGCTGCTGTTCCTCTTTGACTAATACCACCATTCTGAATAAGTATGTCAATACCTCCGTATTTGGAAACAACTCGTCCGAGCAGGGTTTCAAATTCATCAGATTTAGAAAGATCCAACGGTAAGACCATATGCTGATCTTGTTTATTAAGACTTGCTTTTAAAACAGTTAAACGCTCCTCTTTTCTTGAAGACAAAATAAGCTTGGCACCGAGTTGATCAAGCTGAATAGAAAGCTCCTCTCCTATTCCGGAACTAGCACCAGTAATCCAAACCACTTTATCTTTAAAATTTACATCCACAGACATAAAACAAAGATACAAAACAAATGCACGCTCTTTAAGTCAATATTATTTACCTTTACATCATATTTAAGACATGAGTAAAGACGCTATAAAACAACATTTTGATGAAGCTACTGAAGTTTTGAAGGCATTCAATACAGACAGTAATATTATCGCAATACATGATGCGTTGAAAATAATGGTTGAAGCCCTGAAGAGTGGCAACAAAATCATTAGTTGTGGTAACGGAGGCTCTATGTGTGATGCGATGCATTTTGCAGAAGAACTAAGTGGACGCTTCAGAGAAGATCGTAAGGGACTTGCAGCTCTTTCGATATCTGACCCTAGTCATATTTCTTGCGTGGCAAATGATTATGGTTATGAGCATGTGTTTTCTAGGTATATTGAAGCATTAGGAAATGAAGGGGATGTTTTATTGTGTATTTCTACGTCAGGGAATTCTGAAAATGTACTTCGCGCTATTGATACAGCAAAAGAAAATGGGATGAAATCCATTGGTTTAACTGGAAAAAACGGAGGAAAAATGGCTTTAAAAGTTGATGCTGAAATCCGAGCTCCACTTACACCCTACGCGGACCGAGTACAAGAAATTCACATTAAAGTGATTCACGCCTTGATAGATGGCATCGAAAAAGAGCTTAAATTGCTTTAGTTTCTCCCTTTTTAATGGCTTCCATTTCCTCTTTTGAATATCTTCGTAAACGTATATTTAAGAAGCCGTAGAGCATAGTCATAACCGGACTAATCAGATTAAAAAAGCAAAACATCCAATAACTTCCTGTTGCGACACCCAGGACACCAGCATGATAGGCTCCACAGGTATTCCATGGAATTAAAGGTGATGTAACAGTTCCAGAATCTTCTAAAGTTCTACTTAAGTTTTCAGGACTTAATCCTCTATCTTTAAATTCTTTAGAAAACATTCTACCAGGAACAACTATAGCCAAATACTGGTCTGATGTGGTGGCATTAAAAAAGATACATGTTCCTGCTGTTTTCGCTATTAAGGAACCTGCAGACTCAACTTTACTCATAAAACTCGATGTTATTTTCTTCAGCATACCTGTTACCTCCATAGCACCACCGAAACACATCGAACAGATGACCAGCCAAATGGTATTGAGCATTCCACTCATTCCTCCCGTAGATAATAAATCATTGACAGCGGCATTTCCTGTTTCTATATTTGAAGCTCCAGCGATTGTATTGAAAAAAGTAACATACGAGGACATAAAATAATCATCTGTAATCCCTGAAAGCTGATTCACGATGTTCGGTTGAGCAATAACGGCAGCAATACCACCTGCTACAGTACCAAAAAACAAGGCTGGTAGGGCATCCATTTTCATTACAATTAATCCAATAACGACTGCAGGCACCAAAAATAACCAAGCAGATATGACAAACGTTTGACTTAAGGTAGCCTGCATAGATTCTATACCGGCCAAATCTGTTTTAGAATCAAGAGAGAGTCCTAAGAAAAGGAAAATAATCAAGGTAATGATTAAGGTCGGAATGGTGGTATACATCATGTATCGAATATGTGTAAATAAATCTGTTCCTGCCATAGCAGGTGCAAGATTAGTAGTGTCAGACAAAGGAGACATTTTATCACCAAAATATGCGCCCGAAATAATGGCTCCTGCAATCATACCTTCACTTATACCCATAACACTGCCAATTCCCAATAGAGCAAGACCAACAGTGCCTATGGTACTCCACGAACTACCAGTGGCAACAGCCACTATAGCACAAATCAAACAGGTTGCTACAAGAAAAATACTTGGATTTAGTATATCTAAGCCATAATAAATCATAGTAGGTACCACTCCTGAGATCATCCAAGTACCACTCAAGGCACCAATAACCAATAGAATCAGAACAGCACCAAGAGCAGATTTAATACTTTTGATCATACCCTCCTGAATGACCTTCCAAGAAAATCCTTGATAAACACCAATCGCAGCGGCTATTACAGCTCCAAACAACAACGCAATTTGATTGGGCCCTTGCGTAGCATCACCCTTAAATACGTAAACATTAAATGCAAGAAGAAAAATCAATATGACTACTGGGGTAAAAGCTTCCAGATAGTTGGGAGATCGTGGGTCATCAGTCATTCATTCTATTTTGCCTAAAAATAAGCATAATATTCGTTTACATCTGAACCCCATATGTTCTCAGCTGTTATTTTTGTATGGTGAAAGATTCTATTGTAATCAAAGGGGCACGTGTACACAACTTGAAGAATATCGATGTAGAAATACCACACGGATCAATGACGGTGATTACCGGTGTTTCTGGATCAGGGAAGACCTCTCTTGCGTTCGACACCATCTTTGCTGAAGGTCAACGTCGCTTTATTGAAAGTATGTCATCATATGCCCGTCAA
>CAJWCX010000126.1 GCA_913031405.1 uncultured Flavobacteriales bacterium
TTTCAAATCATCCCGGTCTACTGAAGTCAATACCGCATGCTTCACCTTCATGAGTCTAACGCTGTCTGCTACACGCGAAGGTTCCATAATATCAACGGCATTGGGTCTTCCTGTTTTTACCGCACAAAAACCACATGAACGAGTACAAATATTACCAAGAATCATGAATGTTGCAGTCCCTTCACCCCAACATTCACCCATATTTGGACAACTACCGCTTTCACAAATCGTATGAAGTTTATGCTTATCAACCAGTTTTCTTACTTCGCGATAACTTTCACCTGTTGGTAATTTGACTCTAAGCCATTTCGGCTTAGATATTTTAGTCCGTGTTTCAGTGATTGTCTCCATATACTTTCCTAGTTAACAAATGTAGCAATCTTCTGGTTCAATTCCTTCCTTTCATTCCATATCGATAAGGTTTCTTTATTTGAAAGCTTCCTTAACAAATAGACTCGTTTCCAAAAGGTAAATGAATTATGAAAAATATGACCAAAAAGTGGTATCAATAAAAAGTAAAGAATAGAAAGAAGCCAACCTAAATAATTAGGCAGGAAAAAAAATACTCCTAAATTCAGTATTCCGGCAATAAAAATCATCATTATAAGCTTTGTCGAACCCCAAAAAGCTGGTCGACTGAATTTGCGCTCTACAAAAATCTTAATCGGCCAATAAAATATACCACAATGGATGATACCCAATACAACAATAGGTATCAACAAAATTTGAAGCAAAACTTTATTCCCTGGGAAAGAATTGGATTTGTAATCAAAAAGTAAATCATCGCTAATACTAAGTTGATGAAGCTTAGTGAAATATGAATTCAAATCCTTCTTTAAATCAGATAATTTTCCTGAATTATTATTAATAAAATAGGCTAAGTCAACAGAATATTTGTGACGCGCGGCTAAATCAGAATCATTACCATGAAAATGTGACATTCCTTTACGTTGAATCGTCATAATATTCTCGTGAAGTTCTGTATCGTTAATATCTACCACATGGGTCATTGTTCCCTCAAGCATCGCCTGTAATTGCACTGTTAGCTCATTGATAGTTTTAGATGGGTTGGCCTCGTATTCAGCTCGATATGAATTCAAATGAATGGATTTCGAATTGATCACGAGTAAATCACTTCCGTAAATAGAGGGTTCACTGTAATTAATACCCAAGGCAGCAATATAAATATCCTCCTTCCAATCACAGGATTCAAGGGCGGTAAAACCAATTCGAATTGCTCCTTTTTTAATCTGCTTCAATCTTCTGACAAAAATATCATCGGTAACACCTTCACCAAAGAGTAATAGATTCCTATTTCTTAATAAGGTTTCAGAACACTTCTTAAATACAGCTAAATTCTTTTCTTTCGTATTCACTCCATCACGTTGTCTGTAGATTGGCAACATGTGAGCAATCCAAAAAATGGGTCGAGTAAATGAATTGAATACATCTGATCTTGTCATGAAATAAACCACAGCTCGATTGAAAGCAGCTATAACTAGTGGATCCATGAAAGCCGCTGGATGGTTGGCGACAAAAATAGTTTTTCCAAATTTCGGAGGCTTATTAATCACCTTTACATTTTTAAAATACAGGCGAAGTGTATAATTCAGAATATAATACAAGACAAAATAAAGAAACCTCATTTCAATAATCGTTAAATAACGAGACAAAAGTACTAAAACTACTTCGAAAGAATTAACAATACAGATGCTAATAACTTTTATATAATTGCATCCATTATTTGCAATGATGTTCTAACTTTAGAATAAAATTAAACTATGGATACGATAGGTTTATTTTGTGGTGGCTATTCGTCAGAATATGAAATCTCTATGAAAAGTGCCCAATTAATTCAGAGCCATTTTCCAGAGGAATATCAATTGGTTAAAATTGTTATTACTCAAAATAAATGGTATTGTGAGGATGCTAATGGGAAATATACCTTTGACATGAATACTGGAATGGCTGAGCTTAGTTCTGGGAAAACTCGTTTAGATTTAGCCTTGATATGTATCCATGGTGACCCCGGAGAAAACGGAAAAGTTCAAGCGTATTTAGAAATGAAGGGTATTCCATTTGTTAATAGTGGTTTCGAAGCGTCTTCATTGGCTTTTGATAAATTTATTTGTAATCAATTTTTGAAATCTCAAAATATAAAAACCGCCCAATCCTTATTGCTTAGAAAAAAACAGTTATTTAATCCCCGAGAAATATGTTCTCAGCTAGGTCTTCCCCTTTTTGTGAAACCTACTGACTCTGGATCAAGCTATGGAATATCTAAGGTCTACGAGCAATCCCAATTGAAAGAAGCTGTCAATTTTGCTTTTAACGAAGGAAACCAAGTCATTTTAGAATCATTTCTGGACGGTAGAGAGCTCACTTGTGCTGTATTTAGGACCGAAGATAAGGTCAAAACTTTACCCATAACGGAAATCATATCAGAAAATGATTTTTTTGATTATGATGCCAAATACAATGGAAAATCAAGAGAGGAAACCCCTGCAAAAATAGATGAGGAACTTGCCAATGACATCAAAAAAATGACCTGTAAGATCTATGAAATTCTCAACCTTAAATCAGTGGCACGAATCGACTATATTGTGGTGGATAGAAGTCCAGTAGTGATTGAGGTGAATACAATTCCGGGCTTCTCAGAAGCGAGTATTGTTCCTCAAATGCTAAGGCTTGAAGGTATTGAAATAACAGATTTTTGGCGGCAAATGATACATCAAGAGCTTAATACGCGGCCATAGCATTAAAAATAAGCTCCATTTTCTTTACAATCTGTGACTTAGAGCAATTGAAATTATTAGCAATCACTGCAAAAGCTAAATTCTTCCCAGATTGACTCTGAACATATCCTGAATATGCCTTTACATTACTTAAAGTTCCGCTTTTTGCAAAAATCCGATTCTCACCCTTTTGTCGACTGCAAACATATTTCATTGTCCCTTTTTTCCCGGCTACGGAGAGCGATCCCTTAAAATCACTGTATATATCCGAATCATAAATGGCCTTCAATAATTGACAAAAATGAGACGATGATACCGCGTTCTTACGGGAAAGTCCGCTACCATCTTTTAAGCTTAAGCCCATGAGATCAACCTTATGTCTCCACAAACGATAGACAACCGAAAGACCCGAATTTGTTGAGCCAATACCTGTAGAATTGTAACCCAAAAGATTCAAAAGCCCTTCAGCGTATAAATTGACACTATATAAGTTGGTTTTATTTACAATATCAATAACACTCTGACCAAAGTAAGAAAAAAGATGGATTAGAGAGTCATAGACAATACCTCTGTCGGTTAAAAACCTATTAGCAAATACCCCTTTGGAAATCTTAAAGCTTGTGTCCTCTAAATACCTTCCAAACTCAATTGCTAATTGCATTTCAGGATCAGGCATACTCCCTTTTACACAAAAGCTATCCTTATATGCCGGAAGGCTGCCATGACCAAACCTTACTTTCGAGTATGGAGACCCATAGATGTAAGAATAATCTTTACGAATATTTTCTGCAAGGATATCATGCTGAAAAAACAAATCATCCAATACTGGATTGGTGCCAATAAATACAACTTGTTCTCCTGGTTTTCCAGTATTAAAGTAATATTTTAAGGTATTGTCAAAAAAATTGACTCCCGAGGCCCCTACACCATAATAATTACCCATATCAGACCAATCCCATCCATCTGGAACACCCGCATAACCGAATTCAGAACCATCCGTAATCAGCCTTCCGTTAATCCCATAAATACCCTCACTTTTAAGACTATCAAGCCAATCATTCATGAAATTAAATTCATTTCCCTCATCATTAAAATATTTACTTCCCAAAGTTACATCTCCACCACCACGAATCCATAAGTCACCTTGCAAAACACCCAGGGAATCAATAAATCCATTGGTATAGAAGCGTGTTTTTGCTTGATGGTTGTTTCCTAATTCTTTTAATGCTGAAGAAGTACTAAATAACTTGGCTGTCGAAGCACACATCAAAGAAGCATATTCATGATAAGAAGCCAAAGAACTATCGTTATCAAGATCTATAATTTTGATGGATAAGGAAGCATTCTTATTCACTGCATCATTAGCAAAATGATCAACTGTCTTTTGAAGATTTACCTGAGCGATTGTCCAGTTAAGCGATAAAGTCAGAATAAGGAAAGAAAATAATCTATACATTCGCAATGATTTTTTTATTGTAAAAAAAAGGTAAAAAGATAAAACTGTAACATCGACTTGAATTTAATTTTCAACAATTTTACTTCGAATCGTAAATCCGTTTCATATTTCTATGGGTTTAGCAAAAAAAATAAAGATCCTGAGAATCATCAACCGATTTAATATTGGAGGACCTACCTACAATGCTACATTTTTAACAAAATTCCTGCCAGATGAATACGAGACACTCCTTATTGGTGGACTACCAGAGGAAAATGAAGCCAACTCCTTACATATTCTTGAAAAATATGGAGTAGAACCCGTTTTCATTCCAGAGATGAAAAGAGAACCCAATTGGAAATCGGATCGAAGGGCACTTAAAAAGATCAAATCGATAATTAAAGAGTTTCAACCTGATATCGTTCATACCCATGCCTCAAAAGCCGGTGCACTGGGTAGAAAAGCCGCCATTAGCTGTAAAGTACCTGTTGTAGTCCATACTTTTCATGGTCATGTTTTTCATTCTTATTTCGGAAAATTCAAAACATATGTTTTTAAAACAATTGAAAGGTATTTGGCACGAAATTCATCGGGTATTATCGCCATTTCCGAGATTCAAAAAAAAGAATTGTGCCAAGGTCATAAAATTACAAGCCCTTCAAAAGTAAAGGTTATTCCCTTAGGTTTCGA
>CAJWCX010000127.1 GCA_913031405.1 uncultured Flavobacteriales bacterium
GTTTGTTGTTACACCGTCAAGTATTCCTAAATCATAGGCCTCTTTAATTTCTTCAAGGTTTGCAGTATCTATAAAAAATTTCATTTCTTTATTTTTTTCGATTTTTCATTGCTTCCTGTTGCTTCCTTTGCATTTCTTCAAGTCGCTCTTGAAAACGTGATTTCTTTTTTTGTTTCCCGTTTTTATTTGAATCCGCTTTAGCTTCCATTTTGAGTTTGAGCTTTTCTTCATCTACAAAGAATTTTTTAATCAGAAACATAATCAATATGGAAAACAATGTCGAAACAAAGTAATAATAACTCAATCCAGAAGAATAATTATTGAAAAAGAAAATCATCATTATAGGGAAGATATACATCAATATTTTCATATTGGGCATTCCCGGCTGAGATGGCTGTTGCATATTACCACTGTTCATAAAAGTGTAGACAAGTGTTGTTCCCGCCATTAAAAGCGTAAACAAGCTCATGTGATCACCATATATCGGAATATTTATACCAAAGTCCCAAATCGAGTCAAAAGAAGAGAGGTCATCCGCCCATAAAAATGATTGTTGTCGAAGTTCAAAACTAGAGGGAAAAAAACGGAAAACAGCCAATAGAATCGGCATTTGAATTAACATGGGCAAGCATCCTGAAAGTGGACTGGCCCCCGACTCTCTGTAGAGATTCATCATCTCCATTTGTTTTTTCATGGAGTCTTCTTTGTTAGGGTACTTTTCGTTTAAGGCCTCTGTTTTTGGCTTAAGTATTTTCATTTTTACAGAGCTCACAAACATCTTCCATTGAACAGGCATTAAAAGAGTTTTAATAATGAGCGTCAGTACGAAAATAGCTAAACCAAGAGGCATGCCAATATTGAGTAAGAAATTGAAAATGGGTTGTACCGCATAAATATTAATCCAGCGAAATAGTCCCCATCCAAAATTTAGGATTTCATCGTATTCAGAATTGTATTCATTTAAAATTTCATAATCATTGGGTCCAAAAAACCATTTAAAGCTAACAGTATTGTTGGTGTTTTTATCCATATTAAGACTTAATACGGATTGAAAATCTTTCACATGCGTATTTTCTTTTTGATGTCCTTCAGGATAAGTTTTTACGATCATTTTTGACTTCTTGAACTGAAAGGGTTGTTGCGGTTTAATGATAGATGAAAAATAAGATTGCTTGTAGGCAATCCAAGTAATATCGTTTTCAAGGTCAGATTCATCATCTGAGGTCTCACTCAAATAATCAAAACCTTCTTCATTTTCATTATAGCAGATAGTAGAAACTCTCCTTTGTTCAGAAAGAAGCTTTTCGGTTTGAAGAAATGCAGTCGACCATTTCATTTGTATATTGTCTTTTGAGATTTCATCTAGGTTCTTAAACTCAACTTTATAGTCGATATTGAAAGAGCCTTCCTTCAGAATATACGTCTGTACCACTTGACCACTTTTATACTCATAGGTAAAGACGACCTGATTCTTTATATCAGTCATAACATCAAAATCCCAATTGCTAGTATTTATGAGCTTATCACCATCATAAAAAACGAATGAGTTCTGGTGGTCACCCTTATCAAAAAGACATAAATAGTTGTTATTGTTTTCTTTGTAGTCTTTATAAGATTTATAGTCTTTAAGGTACAAGGCTTCAATTTGCCCTCCAATATTCGAGAAATGTAATTTAAATTTATCCGTTTCTTTAATGATTGTTGTGTCTCGTAGCACTATACTTTGTATTGTAGTAGAATCATTGGATTCTTGACCTTCTTCTATATTTGTTGATGTTTCAATATTAGGTAAAGAGTCATTTCTCTTGGTGTTCAAAGAGTCTTGTTTTGAGGAGGATTGAACAACCAATTCTTTTTGTTTATTCTCTTCTTCTTGCTTCTTTTTAATGTCCTCTTCAGAAGGCCGGTTAAAAATTGAAAATACAGTAAGTATTAATCCGATTAAAACTAAACCGGTTATCGTATTGCGATCCATTTATTGTTTTTTATTTTTTAAAGCAGCGTTGATGAAGGCTACAAATAAAGGGTGCGGTTCATCTACTGTACTTTTATATTCTGGGTGAAATTGAACTCCTACAAACCAGGGGTGGTTTTTACTTTCAAAAACCTCAACCAAACCTGTTTCGGGGTTGATTCCTGTTGCAACCAATCCGTTCTTCTCAAAATCTTTAAGATATTCATTATTAAATTCATATCGGTGACGATGTCTCTCTGAAATAGAGTCAGTAGCATAAGCTTCTGAAATTTTGGACTTTGGTTTCAATTGACATTTGTATGCCCCAAGCCTCATTGTACCACCATAGTCAGAAATATTTTTTTGTTCTTCCATCATAGAAATAACGGGAGTTTTTGTCTTTTCAGCGATTTCCGTACTATGGGCGTCTTCTAGATTCAAAACATTTCTCGCAAATTCGATCACTGCGCATTGCATTCCTAGACAAATACCCAAAAAAGGAATATGATTTGTTCTTGCATATTCAACTGCTTTAATCTTTCCAGATATACCTCTCGAACCAAACCCAGGCGCAACCAGAAGCCCATCAATATTGGAAAGATCGTTGTTTAATGTTTTTTTTGTGATTTTATCAGAATGAATCCATTTGACGTTTACTTTAGCTTCATTTGCCACACCAGCATGAATAAAAGCTTCACTTATAGATTTATAAGAATCCTTTAATTCAACGTACTTTCCAATCAGTGCAATATTGACTTCATCCTTAGGGTTTTTTAAGCGATCAAGAAAAGACTTCCATTGATTTAATTTTGGGCTGGACTTTTTAGGAAGTGCCAATTTATCAAGAACCACTTTGTCCAATTCTTCAGATTGCAGTAGGATTGGAACATCATAAATAGAAGAAGCATCACGAGCCTCTATAACTGCATTCATTGACACATTGCAAAATTTAGCAATTTTCTTTCTGAGATTGAGGTCTAGCTCATGTTCTGTTCTACAACACAAGACATCAGGTTGAACACCAAGTTCCAATAGTGCCTTCACAGAATGTTGGGTTGGCTTTGTTTTGAGCTCTCCTGCGGCAGATAAATAAGGAATCAATGTCAAATGAATAACAATACAATCATTTTCAAACTCCCACATCATTTGTCTAACAGCCTCCACGTATGGTAAAGATTCAATATCACCGACTGTACCTCCAATTTCCGTTATTACAATATCGTAGGTGTTGTTTTTGGACAAAAGCTGAATTCTACTTTTGATTTCATCGGTAATATGAGGGACGACTTGAACCGTTTTGCCTAAGAAATCGCCCTTTCTTTCCTTTTCGATAACAGACTGATAGATTCGTCCTGTTGTTATATTATTCGCCTGACTTGTTGGTACATTTAGAAAGCGTTCATAATGCCCTAAATCAAGATCTGTTTCTGCTCCGTCATCAGTCACATAACATTCACCATGCTCATAAGGGTTTAATGTTCCTGGATCCACATTGATATAAGGATCTAGTTTTTGTATGGTTGTTGAGTATCCTCTCGATTGAAGAAGTTTAGCCAGAGAGGCTGCCACAATACCCTTTCCAAGAGAAGAAGTCACCCCACCTGTTACAAAAATATATTTAACGGAATTAGACATAATATTAACCTGTAACTACGGTGCGCAAAGTTAATAGAACATCACGAGGAATCAATAGTTTTGTCTCTTTTTTATTTAAGCGTAGCTGATATTGCTTCAAAAAAAAAAATTAGTGGGTCTATTAGGTATGATTATGTCAACATCTTTATCACACTAATTTGTTGTTTAAGTCTTCCAGATTTTATAATCTGATACTTGTTTTGGTCTATTTTTTTCAACCGATTTTAAGGGATTACATATTTTTAAACCATCAACGCAATCCTTAGGCAAACGCTGGTAATATTCAGTACCCTTTGTTTTCCATTCAATCTGCTCTTTTGACAGTTCCCTTATCACCTTGGCCGGGTTGCCTAAAGCTAATTGATTGTCGGGGATTTTTGCTTTTGCCTGAACAAACGATAGCGCCCCTATAATGGTGTTTTCTCCTACACTGGCGTCATCCATAATCACAGAATTCATCCCTATGAGGCAATTTTGACCCAGTGTAGCTCCATGAATAATGGCACCATGTCCAATATGGGCATTTCGATTCAAGGTTACTGTTGTACCTGGAAACATGTGAATTACACAGTTTTCTTGAACGTTACAGCCATCCTTAATCATTATTAAACCCCAGTCACCACGCAATACAGCGTTTGGTCCGATGTAGACATCCTTACCGATAATAACATTTCCTATAACAACAGCAGTTTCATGAACATAACTGGAAGGATCGATTACGGGAATGAACTCCTTAAATGAGTATATGGGCATCGCTTTTTTTAACAAATTTAATGAAACAAAAGGTGGATTCAAATCTACATTGATAGGTACAATGTGTATCTTCGTTTGTTATGAATAGAATATATCTCGTTTTTTTTACTATTATTTTGTTTTTGAGCCCTCAGCTTTTTGCTCAGAGGGGGGTGATTATATCTAGTCCTCAAGCATTCGAACAGCTAATGAGTTCTGGAGACCAACAGCTTTTGGATGTTCGCACTCAGGATGAATTCAATGCAGGTCACCTTGAAGGGGCTGTAAATATTGATATCTGGAGCCCTTCATTTATGAAGGAAGTCAAGTCCAGTTTTGACCGATCTAAACCCTTGCTTATCTATTGTGCAGGTGGAGGCAGAAGTGCTCTGGCCGCTGAGGATTTAAGAAAGAAGGGTTTTAAGCTTATTTACGATCTTGAAGGAGGCATAGAAGCGTTTTATCCAGACCAAAGGGAGTAAAGCCCTATGGTAATCTAATATCTAAGTAGAGTAGGGGTCTCTTCGGTTTTTGTGC
>CAJWCX010000128.1 GCA_913031405.1 uncultured Flavobacteriales bacterium
CGCTCCATGATTTAGAATGCCTCTTAAACAAAGACTCAAAGCCTTGATTGTAAGCCTTTTCCACGTAAAAAACAGATTTCTTTAATAAATTAGATTTCCTTTCATTCAAAGATGAGACAATAGAAACATATTTCGTAACCTTATAAGAGCATCCCTTTTTCATAGGATGATTAAAAACAGAAGAGACATACATCTTATTCTGAATATATTTCGATTTTATGTTAATGATTTTACCCTCTTCTTGAAAAGAAAATTTCATCGCATGACAAACCAAAAACTTCGTTTTTTTAGTTTGACTCAACAAAAAGGCATGACTATCTGATATTTCCTTCTGCTTTTCCTTCCAAAAAACCTTACCATAGTTTGAATCATGATTACTAACATCCCCATTTAAGTATACCTCACAACGAAATAATCCATCAAAGTTTAGAGGCCTTACCGAATAATTTATAGCGGCAATATGATCATCGTCCATAGAACAAAACCTTTCCGAAATCACTTCGATTTCCTTATTTCCATCAAGTAACAGATGACAACGTCTAGTCAGAAGTCCATTTCGAAGATTCAATTCACGATAAAAAGATTTTACAGTACATTTATTCAAATCAATTTGTTGTCCGTCAATCCAAACATCAATACCAATCCAATTACATGAGTTCAAAACTTTTGCGAAATATTCGGGGTAACCATTTTTCCACCAACCTACTTTGGTTTTATCTGGGTAATAGATCCCGCCCAAATAACTTCCCTGGAGAGATTCTCCAGAATAATGTTCCTCAAAATTAGCTCGTTGCCCAAAGCATCCGTTACCAATACTGAATATACTTTCAGCAGACAACTGCTTATCGGGTTCAAAAGACCTTTGAATCACTTTCCACTCGTCTATGTCAAAAAGATTATTCATAATTCTTTAATAAAAACTCGCCCAAGTGATCGATGCATTCGTCAGCACAATTTTTTAGCTTCCTGTTTCCAACAGCAACAGTGTAAAACCCTCCAGTTTGAGCAGCTAAAATGCCGCTCTCGGCATCCTCAAAAACGACAATATCCTCTACATTTAATCCCATACCCTCGGCCCCTTTCAGAAATACCTCAGGATCTGGTTTAGGCGACTCGACATCATTACCATCAATAATGACATCAAAATAATCGGTGATAAAAAGCTTTTGAAGAATATACTTTGCGTTTTTGCTTGAAGAACCCAAAGCTAATTTCAGGTCTTTTTTTTTAGCTTGTTTAAGTAGATGTAGAACACCTGGAAGCAGGTCATCCTTATTTAATGATTGTATTGAATCCAGATACATTTTATTTTTTAATTCAAGATACTCAAGTTTCTCATAATAAGTTAATTGAATAGAACCTAAATCACAGATTACATCGAGCGAATCGGACCTACTCAATCCCTTTATCTTTTCGTTATCAGCTTCGTTAAATTCAATACTTAATTGTTCGGCAATAGCACTCCATGCATCAAAGTGATTTATTTCAGTACTCACAATAACACCATCTAAATCGAATATCAATCCTTTAATTTTCATGCTCTACGGCTACTAAATTATCATCTACATCATCTACTTTTCCAACCATAATTGCTGCAACTAAAAAGCATACACCACTCAAAACAATTGCAAAAATAGCTTGACCTCCATAAACATACTTTACCAAGGGGCCTCCGATGAGTGCGTTGATAATCTGCGGAATTACAATGAAAAAATTAAAAATCCCCATATACACCCCCATTTTACTAGGCTTTATCGAACCTGCCAATATTGCGTATGGCATAGCCAAAATACTCGCCCAAGCCACGCCTATTCCAATCATAGGAAGAATTAAAAGGTCTTTGTCTTTAATAAAATATATTGAACAGAGACTCAATCCACCGATGATAAGAGCAAATGCATGCGCTCTTTTTCGACCAATTCTTCCAGCTATATATGGTAATGAAAATGCTATAATGGCAGAAATGAAATTGTAAACACCAAATAAAATCCCTACCCAATCACCTGCTTCCTGAAAAAGTGAGCTTGATGCGTCATTTGTAGAAAGACCATAAACGTGTTGCGCTATTGCTGGAGTACTAAAAACCCACATCCCAAAAAGACCAAACCATGAGAAGAACTGAACCCAACTCAGTTGCCTCATTGTTTTAGGCATTTCTCTAAAATCAGTAAAAATATCGAGAATACTTGACTCACTCTCTAACTCTTTGTTCTTTGCATCAACATCAAACGCAGCGAGTTCTTGGGGACTATATTCAGGAGTTTTAAGAATCGTAATCAAAATAGAAGTGATGAGAACAGCAGCACCAATAATAAAGGATAAAACAAGATTAAAAGGTATTTTGCCATCAACTGAAGCATTTTCAACATCAAACCAATTGGCCAATACGTATGGTAACCACGAACCAACAACAGCACCAATTCCAATCAGTGCTGTTTGAATACTAAAACCTAGTGTTCTTTGATCCGTTCTAAGGTTGTCTCCGACAAGAGCTCGAAAAGGCTCCATAGCAATATTAAATGAGGCATCCATAATCATTAACATTCCTGCTCCAACCCAAAGGGGAGGCAAAACCGCCGTAAGAATATCAGACTGTGGCATAAAAATGAGTCCTACCGAAGCTAAAACTGCGCCCACGAGAAAATAGGGTTTTCTCCTTCCAAAACGCCCCCAAGTATTATCACTATAATAACCTACAATAGGTTGAACAATTAGACCCATTAAAGGAGCAATAATCCAAAACCACGACAACTCATGAACATCTGCACCAAATGATTGAAGAATTCGGCTCGCATTGGCATTTTGAAGAGCAAAGCCCATCTGAATGCCTAAAAACCCAAAACTCATGTTCCAGATTTGCCAAAAGCTCATATGTTTCTTTTGCTGCATTTATCACTATGATTTTTAACGATAATAAACTTTATAGCCCCAAGCAGGTATTTCAATTGATTTGTTTTTCTTCAAACAAATTCCTTTACCCGTATGAAGCTCTTTGTACCTACCTTTAAATTCCCAAACTTCAGGTAGCGTAAAGCTCGCAGATTCATTTCCTAAATTGAAAAAACACATTATTAGATCATTTCCGTATTTCCTGTAAAAACCCAATAAATTAGAACTAGAATCAACGGGAATAAAATCAATTTGTGAGCGATTTTTTAGGCTTAAAGCAGCATTGTTTTTTTTCAAATCAAAAATCTGCGAATAAAAATCAACAAGGTCCATTCTTGACCAGTCAATAGCATCCTTCTCGAAGAACTCTAATCGTTTATTTAAAGATGTTTCTTGTCCATTGTAAATCAAGGGCATTCCGCCTACTACAGACGACATAACTGCAAATAATTCCTTAGAATCACCTAACCTCTCCTCTACTGTTCCATTCCATGAATTTTCATCATGATTAGAGGTAAAATGCATTTGAGGACAAGGACTGTTTTGAGCCCTAGAGAAATACTCATAAAAATCTGATTTCGTTTTATTCCCCTGATATAACTCGTTCATGATATGATGAAATTCCCATCCATATGTCATATCAAAAGCCTGACACAATTCGTTGCCCTCAGCTTCTGCAAGAAAAAAAATCGGTTTAATTTGTTCAATCTGCTTTCGGGCGTCAACCCAAAAATCAATCGGAACCCATCCCGCTACATCACATCGAAATCCATCAATATCACATTGCTTTACCCAGTATTTCATGGATTCTATCATTTCTGTACGCATGTCCTGATTGTCATAGTTCAAATCAGCTACATCCCACCAATCGGTTCCTATTGTGGGTTGAATATTTCCTAAGGAGTCTAAAGTATACCAGTCTAGTTTTCCCTGTTCAATCCAAATATTATCAGGAGAACTATGATTGGCGACCCAGTCTATTATAATCTTTAACCCTAATTCATGGGTACTTTGAACCAAACGCTTAAAGCTGTTCAAATCACCAAATTCAGGATTGACCTTTTTGTAATCTCGAACAGCATAATAACTCCCCATGCTTCCTTTACGATTCAATTCACCTATAGGATGAATTGGCATGAGCCAAATCACGTCAATTCCCATTTCCTTTAATCTAGGTAATTCTTTCTCAAATGCTTCGAAGGTTCCGTCTTCCGAAAACTGACGGATGTTCACCTCATAAATACAAGCATTATCGACCCATGAGGGACTTGAAAATTGTGAAAATAGAAAGACTGGAAATAAGTGAAAGTACAAAATCAATAGGCTTAAATTACTATATCTCATTTTTTTAATATGATTTAAACTGCAATAATATTACGATATCTACTTATTTTAAACACTCAATTTATACAAAAACTTTGGTTATTTTTGTAAATTGGGGTTAATCAATCTAGTTACCGATTGATTTATTTGAAATGTGTCGTAATGATTGATCATTAATCTTTGTGTCATTTACACACTTTCAAATATAAAAAAAACAATATTGATTTTAAATAAAAACACTAAAGTCTTGCAGCTCAATCCAAATGTATCTGTTGATTGTGTGATTATCGGATTTGATTTTGATCAGCTCTATGTATTATTAATTGATAGTGGCGTATTAAAAACAACAGGTAGTTCTCGAATGGCTGTCCCCGGAGATCTCATTTACGATAATGAAACTCTAGATGAAGCTGCAAGTCGTGTCCTAAATGAATTGACGGGTATTGACAATATTTACCTTGAACAAATCGGGGCTTTTGGTGATCCAAAAAGAATGGGAAAAGAATCAGATAAAGAGTGGTTGAAATCTATGAGGGCAGAACCTCATGCTAGAGTTATAACTGTTGCTTATTACTCTTTGGTTATTATGTCTGATTTCAATCCTCAAGCTTCTTCATTTGCAAAAAGTGCAG
>CAJWCX010000129.1 GCA_913031405.1 uncultured Flavobacteriales bacterium
CAAAATTCTCAGAACTCATCAAACAGGACCAGATGGTAAAGAGGTTAAAAGACTTTATATCGAAGAAGCTTCAGACATATCTAAAGAATTTTATTTGTCTTGTTTAGTAGATAGAGAGTCCTCGAAAATAGCCTTTATTAGTAGTGCAGAAGGTGGGATGGATATAGAGAAAGTTGCAAATGAAACACCAGAAAAAATTATTACCAATAAAGATCGACAAAGTGCTTCTAGTTCTGCACCAGCACAAGGTCTTTTCTTATGGAAAGTTGATTATTAAAAAGTGTTATTATTCTGTTAAAGCAGCACTTTTTGTTTCAATTTCTCGACTCACTTTTTTGAATAACCCTTGTAAAACTCGGCCTGGGCCCACTTCAACAATCTCATTAGCACCGTCCTGTATCATGTTTTCCATGATCTGAGTCCAACGAACAGGTCCTGTTAATTGAAGTACAAGATTTTTTTTGATCTCATCCGGACTCGAAACTGCCTTTGCATTGACATTTTGATAGACAGGACAGATAGGTGTATTAAAAACAGTCTCTTCTATTGCCAACGCTAACTCCTCTCGAGCAGGCTCCATAAGAGGAGAATGAAAAGCTCCTCCGACGGGCAATACCATTGCTCTTCTTGCTCCTTGCTCTTTTAATTGTTCACAAGCCTGCTCTACAGACGCAACTGAGCCTGATATTACCAATTGACCTGGACAGTTATAATTCGCAGCTACAACAACTCCTTTCGTTTCTGTACATACCTTTTCCACAGTAGCATCATCCAAACCGAGTATGGCTGCCATTGTTGAAGGTTCGGATTCACAGGCCTTTTGCATAGCTAAAGCTCTTTTTGACACCAAAGAAAGACCATCCTCAAAGCTCAAGGTTTTGTTTGCTACTAATGCTGACAATTCACCCAATGAATGACCTGCAACCATATCTGGCTTAAAATCATTTCCAAGACAGGCAGCTAATATCGTTGAATGAAGAAAAATGGCTGGTTGAGTAACTTTAGTCTGTTTCAGTTCCTCGACAGAACCTTCAAACATGATTTTCTGAATATCAAAACCTAAAATAGTAGAACCTCTAGAAAATAAATCTCTTGCTACTGGTGAAGCGTCATAAAGATCTTGGCCCATTCCAGAAAATTGGGCTCCTTGACCTGGAAAAACATATGCTCTCATGATGAATAAAATTTGACTACAAAATTAATAGAAGTATTAGAATAATTACAATTGTCCATCCGAATGATAAATCCCTTTTTTGAATACTTTTACCTTTTGAATGATTCCATCTTCATCGTATTCATATAGTTTACCATCCCATAACTTACCGTTCTTAAATATTCCATCCATCCAAATTTCATCATTCGCATTGTAAATCTTGTTGTAACCAAAAAAATCAAACTTCAATCCATGTGTATTGGGGTTTTTTACAACTGGAGCAACAACAGGTTTTTTGACAACAACTTTAACCGGCTTTTCAACAGATAAATCATAATTGATTGCAGAAGACCTTTTCCCCTCAGCATTCAAAACAATGACCCTTTTCAATGAACCGTTGCGGTAATAATTCTTTATTTTACCATAAGGTTTACCGTTCTTCGCGGTATACTCCAATTGCAAATTACCATTCTTGTAATAGTATTGAATTAAGCCCGACTCGTCTCCACTATTATTGTAGTTCCCGCTGTAGGCAAGCTTTCCATTACTGTAGTAGCGATTGTAGGTGCCTTTATACATGTCTTGTATAAATGTGGCCTCCTCATGCTTCTTGGCATTTTTAAAATACCTTATATAAAACCCAGTGGGGCGATTATTGGTATAGTTTCCTTTAAGCTTAATGGTGCGTCCATCTTTATGATATTTGACCCAAATACCTTCTTTTCTTCCGTTCACAAAGTTTCCCTCTTCTACGCGTAGGTTTTCAGCATAACCAGATTTAGGATGATCCTTCCCTTTGAAAATCCACTTACCTGTCTTCTTTCCTTTTGAGTCATGACTATTCTGAGACAAAAAAACAAAACCGTCTATAAATAAACCAATAAAAAATATAGATACAATGACTACGACTTTCACGGATCTAAAATACAAATCTTATATGAAACCGAAGATTAACCCAGAAAGAATATTGTGAATAAAAAAACACTTTCAGGCCTCGTCTTAATGAATGTTTGAATTATTTTTGTAAACCATTTCAAAGGTATGTTAACAATCGATCCAAAACAATTAGAAATCCCCAAACTTCACCGTTATTTACTTGGTGCAATTGGACCTAGACCCATTGCTTTTGCATCTACAATTGATGAAAATGGCACTCACAATTTAGCACCCTTCAGTTTTTTCAATGTGTTCAGTGCGAACCCACCAGTTATGATTTTTTCTCCAGCTCGATCGGGACGCACCAATACCACTAAGGACACTTACAATAACGTTAAAAAAATACCCGAGGTTGTTATTAATGTTGTAAATCATGAGATTGTTCATCAAATGAGTTTAGCAAGCTCTCCTTATCCATCTGGAATTAGTGAATTTGATAAATCTGGGTTTACAGCAGTTCCTTCGGACATTGTGAAACCTCCGCGCGTAGGGGAATCGCCTGTTCAATTTGAATGTAAAGTGAATGATGTAATTGAATTGGGTCAAGAGGGAGGTGCTGGCAATTTAATCATATGTGAAGTCGTAAAAATTCACATTCAGGAAGATGTTCTTGATGAACATCAAATGATCGATCAACATAAAATTGATTTGGTTTCGAGAATGGGTGGAAATTGGTATTGTAGAGCGGATCAAAAATCCATGTTTGAAATTAAAAAACCCATTACATCATGCGGTATTGGATATGACTCCCTGCCTTCAGATATATTAAACAGTACAGTTTTAACAGGAAATGACCTGGGACAATTGGCAGGAATAGAAGAGCTTCCAAATGAAACTGAAGTTAACGAATATAAACTCTTAGAATTAAGTGAATTGTTTCTATCTTTAGAAGAGGATGCCGTCCAACTTGAAATTGAGATTCACAAAAAAGCACAAGAGCTATTAAAAAGAAATTTACTCGAGGAAGCATGGTTAACCTTGCTTTCTTTTAATAATTAATAAAAACAAATATGTACAAGTTCCAAGGAAAAATCAAAGTCATTAATGACATTCAAGAGATCAGTGAAAAATTCAAGAAAAGAGAATTCGTTGTTACGGATACCTCATCAATGTACCCTCAAGATGTCATGTTTCAGTCTGTTCAGGATAAATGTGCAATGCTTGACGGATACTCTGTTGAAGACGAAGTAGAGGTCTCCTTCAATTTAAGAGGTAGAGAATGGACAAGCCCTGATGGAGTTGTAAAGTATTTCAATACTTTAGACGCCTGGAGAATCGAAAAAATGGGGCAAGGAGCAGGTATTCCACAAGGAGGACCATCTGCAATGTCCTTAAATGCAGACACGGCTTCGACTGGTTCGTCTGAAACCGCGAGTGACAAAGAAGAGGACGATCTTCCTTTCTAAAAACATTCATCCATACAAAAGCGGGGTCTACCCCGCTTTTTTTATATTTTAATATTCGAAAGAGTTCAACATAATTCTTTTCATTTGAAAGCCTTTTGACATTATCGTAAATAAAGAATGTTATATGAATTAATAAGCAAGACTTATCAATTGAATTGGGAAGTAAATCGAAATATCATCAATGCCTATAGGTAACATAATTCTTTTTTTGATCTGTTGAAAATTTCATAAAAATTCAACCAATTATTCAGTAAATGACAAATATAAATCGTAATTGTTCTACTCGGATTTTAAAGGGTCAGGCAGTTTTTAAATATTTCTGAGTCATTGAAAATTTCAATGACTCCTATCTAATACAATATCATAGCCAGACAGCATCCTATTAAAATACTAATCAATTTAAGAAGATTAAACTTGTGATTTTCGGAGCTTTCAAAAATAATGGTTGTTGAAATGTGTAAAAACATTCCAACAACCAAAGCCAAAACAATATGTATATCCAACCCAAGTTGTTCTGGGGTGATTTTTAAACCGGCAAACGCCCCTAACGGTGTCATTAAAGCAAACATAAGCAGAAATAACCACGACTTAGTAAGGCTCAACTTGGTATTCATAAATAAGGTCATTAAGGCAATAGAAACAGGAATTTGATGAAAAATAATTCCCCAAAATAAAGATTCGTGAACATGGTGATGATCGATCATTATGCCTGCATATTGATTACCAAGAGGTACACCTTCTATAAAGGCATGAATGGATAAGGCAATGAACAACATCCATGGTATTTTATACTCACTCTGGGCATGAACATGACCATGCTCTATCCCTCCTGAAAAATATTCTAAAATCAATTGGACTAAGAACCCCAATAATATAAATACACCTACTTGGGTTGTACTATTATCGTATATATCCGGAAGTAAATGCTGAAAAATGATAGCCAAAAGGAACCCTCCACTAAAAGCCAGGGTAAGCTTAATCATTTGATTATTATTAGTGGCATTAAAATAGCCCACAATGAGTCCGCCACTTAGGACAGATGAAACCAATGCAATTATTACAATTGTAAAGCTCATTTTTTTCTCTTTGCAATGATGATCAATCGGTCTGATTCCCCTACTTCAAAAGGCTTGAGATCTAAGGATCCAAAAACATGATCAATCTCAAAATAAGGCTCCAAAAGAACATGAAAATCCGCCAACTCAAGAGCTTGTACCCTTTCTTTATAATGGATATGATGTGAATTATCTGCTATTCGAATGTCTTTATGTATGTGCATTCCGTCATATCTCCTGGAAATATCAAAGAAGACACCCTCAATCGTCTTTTGTTCTTCG
>CAJWCX010000130.1 GCA_913031405.1 uncultured Flavobacteriales bacterium
AATTTCTTCTTATACCATATCAGGTGATATGAAAACAATCGATTTGATTGTTAAAAAAGGGGTTTATTTTCACGAAGACCCATGCTTTAGAGGTAAAAGAGAGTTCCTTACAGCGTCAGATGTTAAGTTTACTTTAGACTATGCATGTTCTAGACATGAGCTCAATAAACAAAGTCAACTTTTGGTTGGAAAAATTAAGGGTGCAAAAGAATTTTATAACTCATTTAATGGTGACTTTTCAGAGGGTGTAGATGGAATACAGGTGTTGTCAGAGTACAGTTTGAGAATTGAACTGAGCAACCCTAGCCCAACTTTTCTAAAGACCCTCACCCACCAAAGTATATCTGTTTTTTCAAAGAAGGCATATGATTATTACAAAGAGGAGATAATTTATCATCCGATTGGAACAGGACCGTTTAAATTGGCGTCAAAAAATAAAAAAGAACACTCATATTTAAGAAACGATAATTATTGGAAATATGACGAACACAATAATCAGTTGCCCTTTTTAGACGAGATAATAATAAAACAAGGTGCAATAGCAGGAGCATTTTCTTCTTTTACAACACAAGAAACAGACCTTTTACTATCTGTACCAGCCAATAAAATAAACTCTCTTTTTGGAACCCTTGATGAAGCGAAAGACGGAAAAAACATTTTACATAAACTTCAGTATCGAAAAGGGCTAAAAATTAACTATATCGGCTTTGATTGTAGCGAGCCTCCCTTCAACGATGTACACTTGCGTTTGGCTATTTTTCATTCGGTAAATAGGGATTTTATATGTAGCAAGTTTCTTTATGGAGAGACAAATCCCGCTAAAAATGGGATCTTACCAGAAGGACCGTACTTTAATCCAACGAGTAAACCTAAAAAATCTTACAGCTTGAACTTGGCTCGTTACCACATGCGAAAGAGCAAGTACAAAGGAGACTCTATTGCTTTTTTTGTAAGTGCGAATTCTGAAGCTGAAACAAAATGGTGTAAAAGCTTACTAAACGAATTAAAAGCATCCTTGGGGTTAAAGATTAAAATGATTTCGGGCACCTATGCTGAAAAAACAAAAGCAATCCAAGCTGGTGATTCCAAAATTTGGTTAGGGGCATATGTCCCGGACTACCCAGATGCCGAATCTTATTTGAGTCCTTATTATTCTCTAAATGTAGGAAGTTCTTTACGTGCGTATAGTAAATTTAAAAATCATTTGTTCGATCAAACCTTTGAAAGATCAAGTCGTGAGGTTGATGAGGTGAAGCGCAATGAATTGTTTAATGACTGCATTCAAATTATGAATACACAAGCTCCAGTTGTTCCTATTTACTTTGAAAACCTTTTGGTAGTCTATAATTTAAACTTGAGAGATGCAAATATGAATTCATTTGGGATTATTGATTTTTCGAAAGCTTATTTAAAGGCCATTAAGTAGAATTAATTTAAAACGCTTTCAACCCACTTTCTCCCCCAGTCTTTTTTCTCTTGTTCGCTCCAAAGTTCCGGGTAAAATATTCTTCTTTGAAATTTCGGGGGAAGGTATTTTTGCCAATTTGTTCCACCTGTTCCCTTTTCCTTTCCGGTCCCTTTTGCAAGATAGTGAACGGCTGTTCTGAAGTGAACGAGAGGCCAGTTGATGTTGACATTAACATCCAATTGTTTGAGTTCCTTTAACAGAAGCTTATTGTCACGTTCCTCTTTGGGGAGGCCACAGAATTTTTTCCATATGTTTATCGGTTGATAGTCATCAGCAAAATTATGAAAAGACTCCAGGTATTTTTCTTCGAAATCCTTTAATGTTAACGTTTTTTCGCCCGTATCAGCTACAATAGCCCCCCGTCTCCAATAAATATTATCTAATTGCTCATGTATGTTATCATTCCAAAGTCTTTCTCTGTCCTCCTCATGAACCAGATGTTTTAAATCTGTAGCGGCAATTTCAATCCTCCGGTAGGCGGCTGTTTGAAAACCACTTGACGAAAGAAGTGACATTCTGAATTTGGTAAATTGTTCTTTTTCCATTCCATGCCTCATCACATCAAAAGAACGAATCAAAGTGTCGAAATAAAGATTACATCTTTTGAGTCGCGAAAGCAAGAAGTCCGAACTCAGTGTTTCATTCCAGCCAAGATCTTGACCGCCATCAGAAATCACTTTGCCATTGTGACAAATTTGATGAATTTCATGTTCAATGAGACTGAAATATAATTCTGTAATCTGATGATAAACAATAAATATTTTTTCGTCTGGAAAGTCTGTTTTCGGCTTTTGAAGACTTAGAAGAGCATCTACTTCAATATAGTCCCAATATACGATTGGGTTGGCATAGATTAACCCATCTAAATACGAGTTTAAATCTTGTCCAATAGCAGCATATTTATCGCGTAACATCTCAAGGCGCTTCTTTATATCGGGTGTAATATCCATGGAATGAGTGTTTGTTAGTTTTCTAAGTTAAGGAATTACCCTCAAAGGAAATAAATAAAAACATGGTAAAATATGATAACAGTTAGTTTATCCAAAGATATATTAGAAACACTAAAGCTATTTAGCTAGAAACAAGTCTATTTTTCCTCGTCATCAAGAACTCTTTTCGGTCGCAATTGCTCGAAAACAGAAAGTGTAATCCAATATGGCAAAATAAAACCCATTAAAAAAAGAAGCATCCAAAAAGCCATCCCGCCAACTAAAAGAAATAAAACTATACCGAAAGTGCTCATGTTCTGTTATTTTTGCAAAGACAATAAAATCAAAATTAAAAAATTAAATAAACAATTCATTATAAAATGGAATATAGATTGGAAAAAGACACCATGGGAGATGTCAAGGTGCCGTCAACTAAATACTGGGGGGCTCAAACGGAGCGATCAAGAAACAACTTCAAAATAGGCGAGTCTGCTTCAATGCCAATTGAGGTCATTCATGCCTTTGCTTATTTAAAAAAGGCAGCAGCTCATGCGAATAATGAGCTTGGAGTTCTAGAGGAATCGAAAAAAGATTTAATTAGCACTGTTTGTGATGAAATAATTTCTGGGCAGCATGACAATGAATTTCCACTAGTGGTATGGCAAACAGGTTCTGGTACGCAATCCAACATGAATTGTAATGAGGTAATTGCGAATAGGGCTCACGTTATTAATGGGGGAAAACTCAGCGATAAGGAAAAAGTATTAAACCCTAATGATGATGTAAATAAGTCACAGTCATCTAACGATACTTTTCCCACAGCAATGCATATTGCGGCATATAAACAAGTGGTTGAAGTCACAATTCCTGGCATTGAAAACCTAAGAAACACTTTAGCTAGAAAAGCTAAAGAATTTGAAAACATTGTTAAAACGGGTAGGACACATTTCATGGACGCAACTCCCTTAACTCTTGGGCAAGAGTTTAGCGCATACGTAACTCAGCTTAATCATTCATTAAAAGCTATCTACAATTCTCTTGAAGCGGTTAAAGAACTTGCACTTGGAGGAACAGCCGTAGGTACAGGGTTAAATACTCCAAAGGGTTATGACGTTTTAGTTGCGCAAAAAATAGCCAATTTTACGGGTATGCCTTTCCGGACTGCAGAAAATAAATTTGAGGCACTTGCGGCTCATGACGCTATTGTTGAGTTGTCAGGAGCTCTTAAAAGAACGGCTGTGTCTCTTATGAAAATTGGAAACGATGTCCGTATGCTTTCCTCTGGTCCGAGATGTGGGATAGGTGAAATATTACTCCCTGAGAATGAGCCGGGGTCATCAATTATGCCAGGGAAAGTAAACCCAACACAGCCTGAAGCTTTGACTATGGTTTGTGCACAAGTCATGGGGAATGACGTTACTGTTTCAATTGCGGGTTCGAATGGACACTTTGAGCTAAATGTTTTTAAGCCCGTGATGGCATACAACGTTATAGAGTCAGCAAGATTAATTGGCGATGCATGTAATTCTTTTAGTGAAAATTGTACAGTAGGCATCAAGGCAAATGAACCTGTTATTAAGCGACATCTTGAAAACTCGCTAATGCTAGTAACAGCGCTGAATACAAAGATAGGGTATTATAAGGCCGCCGAAATTGCAAAACATGCACATAAAAATGGAACTACACTCAAAGAAGCGGCAGTTGGTTTGGGTCATGTCACAGAAAGTGAATACGATGAAATAGTCGATCCGTCAAAGATGATTGGTCATTAGTGCTTCTATACAATAAATACGTATCTTCGCCGTTCAATTGTTCAATTGAATATTATGATGAGGTATATTTTTATGTTTATTTTGATTTTTGGCACAACCTTTGCCAATAGTCAATCATATGCTTACATCGATTCTGATTATATCTTAAGTAAGGTACCGGAATATGTTGAGGCAAAAGACAAATTGGACAATTTGGCTGAACGTTGGACGAAAGAAATTGAAGATCGTTATACAGCTATTAAAAAGAAAAAAAACAACTTCGAACGAGAAGAGATCCTTTTGCCAAAAGAAGAAAAAGAAAAACGACAAGAGGAAATTGAAAACTTAGAACAAGAAGCACTGGAGTTGCAAACGCAACACTTTGGCTCTGAAGGAGATTATTTTCAAAAGAGGCAGGAACTTGTAAAGCCAATACAAGATCGTATTTTTACGGCCTTAAAGAAAATCGCCAAGAGTGATGGTTACGATTTGGTTTTTGACAAAGCCAATCAAAGCAGTCTTATTTTTGCACTAAGTGATTATGACATCAGTGATGATATCTTGTATGAGATGGGTATAGAATAAATAAATAAATAAATAAAAAAATGAAAAAAGCACTACTTATATTGGCATTAATAATGGGGGGAGTTAGTG